>JADZCV010000014.1 GCA_020851375.1 Nitrospirota bacterium
ATCTCTTTAACAACCTGCCTGTGGCTCAAAGTGATAAAGATTACAAAGCGCTGTTGCCGCAGTATGCGGATCGTGACATCATCACTAACATGAAATTCTGAGGGGTGCGGTTAACTAACCGCTTACGTTTCTCTTCGAGCAGCAGACGTGTGAGGTGCGCCCAAACGCAGTATTGATCGCATTGGTACACATCCAAATTGGATAGTCAGACCTACTTGCATGCGCCCCAACCCTCAAAGTGCCAGCCAGTGCCGGCGTCTCCCTTACCATAGTAAGTCACTTCCAAATAATAGGGCGGAATATAAAGAGGGCTCGGGTGATCTGCATAATAGATGAGGATTTCTCGTTGCCCCTCTCTCAAGGTTCGCATTTGGCTCCGCTCAAGCCCTGCAGAGACCAACCCCTCGAACCAGTGCATCCCCTTCAGCACGTCTTCTCTTGTTGCGCCTTGCCTCAACAGTCTTGCGAGCTCGATCCTCGTAGGCGGTTTGCATACCTTCCTGAGGCGATAGTCAGCCTCCTCAATGCTTTCCCTAATCTGCATAGGGGAGTGTTCGATGGGATGATAGAACCCCCACTTGTCTACTACGCCAGATTCGCCTAACCAGATTCTCAGTTCCACCGCAGGAATCACCCACCTTTGGGCTTGTGCGCCAGCAGGAAGAGGAACAGCGGCTACGTTCCGGATCGGATACCGCCATGTTGTGTACTGGAGACTGCCAATACCATAAGTATCATGCACGAACGGTGGTTCACCAAGGATGACTCTTACATCTTCCTGGCTACTCGTCCGCTGAATGTCTCCAAGGTTGACAACGTAACGATCAAGTTCCGGAACAGATGGAGGACTGTATCCCGAGCCGACTAAGAAAGAAGTAAGGATCACGGTCGTGATACGGTTAGCGTAAACCACACATCCTCTTTGTCGTTGCCCGACTTGATCAGTGAAATGCAATAGTCTCCCGGCACTACAGCTATTGACCACTGTGTGCCATATCCAAGCCTGACATAACTTTGGCCTACGTCACCCCCCGCACAAGTGGCCGCGATACTGACAGCAGCAAACAGCTTGGGAGGCCTTATATCTGACAGGACCAGCGTGAGTGTACCAGGATCACTTACGTGAACGTTCACATTGTAACCATATACGCCCATTCCTGCAGTTCTGGGAAAGCACCAGGGGATTGACCTGATCTTGGATGATAGATCCTCGAACAAGATCAGTCCGTGTTTGCTTGGATAAGACGTACGAAGACGTTCGCATGCTGATATGGGATCGGCGACATGAACTGGAGCAAGGTCGCGAACGAAGGAACAACCAGTGTGGCAAATCAGAAGACTTAGTGTCAGCAGTACGAAAGACGTTACATATCGAGTCTGTTTGTTTCTCAATAAAGCCCACAATAGGAATTTGCTTTTCTGAGCATAAGATAGCAGGGTGAGATTATGCAGTCAACAGAAATTTAGATTGTGGTGTTTGAGTGGGTGTATGCAACATATTGAGACAGCAGGCATAGATACGGGGGCTTGCGTTTGCCTCATGATATTCTAATGTCCGCCTTCCTCTATTTTTCAGGCATCTCGTAAGGATAAGACCTGCTGGTTTTCCCGATCGCCTGTATACCTCCAGGAGAGGATCATCCTGACTCTGTCTTCAGTGATCAGTCCCTCAAAGGTGGCAAAGGCGTTTGGAAAGCATCTGGTTATGAAGCTTGTGACTGTGGCTGACGACGCTGCCTGAGCAGAGAACATCTATCGCAAATTTCGACCATGTGGAGTATATTACCAGATAAACCTTCATGCACCGTCGAAACACAAAGGGGGATAAATCCGTGGGAATGACGGGCACAGAGGAGTATTTTGGGATGAAAAGCAACCTTTCACAGCCAAATATTGCTATATTCGACAGACATGCCTCAGAATATGATCAATGGTTTACCGGGAATATCTTCGCTTACCAGTCAGAGGTTGAGGCAATCCGCAGGTTAATCCCTCACAGCGGCACCGGGATTGAAATAGGCGCAGGGACCGGACGGTTCTCTCTGCCATATGGAATCAAGACATGCATAGAGCCATCTAAAGAGATGGCCTATATTGCCCGCTCAAGGGGGCTATCTGTGATCAGGGCATTGGCAGAGGCGCTGCCCTTTGCGAAAAGCACAATTGATTATGTCTTAATGGTTACAGTCATCTGCTTTTTGACTGACCCGCCCGCAGCAATTAAAGAAATAAGGCGGGTATTAAAACCAGGAGGCCGCCTCATCATCGGCTTTATTGACAGAGAATCTCCCCTTGGCAGAAAGTATGAAGCCATGAAAGAATCAAGCAAATTCTACAGAGACGCTGCTTTTTATTCCACCGCTCAGGTGATGGATTCATTGAAAGCGGCGGGCTTTTCAGATTTCCAGGTATGTCAGACCATCTTCACTGATCCAAAAGTGATGACTGGGTGCGACCCTGTGCGTGAAGGTCATGGAGATGGCGGCTTCGTAGCCCTGATGGGGAGCAGATTGTAATCCGGTATTCATCCGTCGCAGCGGCATCCTGCATTACCTAATTCACCATTTCTCTGTCTTTTGCCATCTCGCACTCTGTCCTCGTCCAAGACACTTTTCTGTAGTCCTACTTTATTAAACCCCATTTAACCAATTTTCCCCGTGCCTCTTTTCCTGCCTCACCATTTTGGTCAAGCCTTAGAGTATCTTTATAATATGTCGCTGCCTCTTCCCTGTTATTAAGCCCTTCGTAACACCTTGCAATATAGAGTTTCACCTGCGAAACATCAGGGATAAGCCTGTCAGCAGCAAGCATGTGGTCAAGGGACGTCTGATATTTATCCGATTTGTAATATAGGGCGCCTGCCAGAAACCTTGAACCAAAGAGATCAGGCTCTATCCTGACAGATGCATCTATTGCGATCCTTGCATCCTCTGTCTTATCCTGCTTAAGCAATGCAAAGGCAAGGCCTGAATAAAATATTGCATCCTTGTGGAGCTCAAGCGCCTTTCTGTATTCGCCTTCGGCAGTCTTGTAATCCTTCTTTCCAATGGCCGCATCACCCTTATCGTAAAGGGCATAGGCATCTCTAAGGTCCTTTAGATGCGCGGTCTTTCTGCTGAACTCATCTGTCTTAAACCCCCTTGATGCAGAACCCTTGTATGTCGTGTTCAATTCCCTGCTGATGGCATCTACCCTTTCCGTTGTCAATGGGTGGGTCATAAACAGGTTTTCAAGTTTTGAAGGCTCGCTCTTGTGTGCCCTCTGCAGGATCTCCATGGACTGTTTAAGTCCTGCTGGATTATAGCCAGCCTTTTCCATGTACATAAGGCCGAGGTCGTCAGACTGCCGCTCCTGATCCCTGCTGTATTTCATGAGCATCAGATAGGCGCCGAAGTTTGAGCCAAGGCTGTACAACTCCCTGTTTTTTATATCCTTGACAGCGAGCACTGCATCGAGGCTGACAAGGAGTGCTGTGGTGATGGTTGCCCGGCTCATCTGCTTTGCAGAATGCCTTGCAGTTGCGTGACCTATCTCATGTCCAAGTATCCCTGCAAGCTGGTCCTCGTTTTCAAGGTTCATCAGGAGCCCCCTTGTGATGCTGATCTTTCCTCCTGGTAGACAGAATGCATTATAGTCAGAGGAATTGACCACATTAAATTCAAATGGGAGGTTTTGTCTGTGGCTTACCGCACCAAGGCGTCTTCCAACGTTGCTTACATACTTCTGGAGCTCATCATCCATGAAAGGGCCGTTGTTCATCTGTGTGGTTACAGGATAATTTTGGGTGCCGATACTCAACTCCTCTTCTTCAGATATCAGGACAAATTCCTTTTCACCTGTAACAGGATTCGTGGCACATGAACTTATAAAGATGATAAGAAGGATAATGGACGCATATAAGGAAATAGACTTAATAAAAGTCAGACTCTTCATATCTGATTACTATCTCACCTGTCCCGTATACCGCTCTTCAGGGTGTTTATCGAAATAGCGCAGCCAGTAATTAAGTTCACTCTCAATGGCCTGGATCCGTGGTATCCGGAGAGGGTTATAGGATTTGTCAGAGGGCGGAACCGCTGGACCGCCTGTGACCATCATCACACCCTTATGCTGATATGATACACCTTCGTATGAACCATTCAGGAGTGTGCCTGTATCCTTTGGGTAAATCCCCATTGGAAGGGAAAGGGATTTAACCTGGTATCCCGGAACCGCCTCCTGGATTGCCTTCACGGCAAGTGCAAGCTGACGCCGGACACCTTCCGGACTTTGTTTTGACAGTGTCGCATGCCACAGCGTATGATTTCCGATCTCAAAGCCTTTTCGAACGAGGTAGCGAAGCTTTTCCTGTGCATACTCAGGCTGATTGAAGAGTTTATTCGGCGGATTCGCAGCAGGCAGGACATAGAAGATTGCAGCAAGCCCGAAGTCAGGATGTGTTGCATAAAAAGATTCGAGTATCCCGACAGCACAGTTTGGATCCACCCTGTAACCGCCCTTTCCATCAGGGAGGAACCTGAGTTGTCCGGGTGATGAGTCATCGAACGTAAGGATGAGTGGTGTCTTCCCTTTATTAACGCGGATACTGTTTTCCAGAAAATCATCCATCCTGATGAGCTGATACCCTTTATCGTAAAACCTCTGCAGGTCTTTCCTGAAATTCTCAGGCGTCCGTGTCCATGCGGCTTCAGGATAGTCAATCTTGTGATATTCAAGGACCATGACCCTGCCTTTGGGAGTAGGTGAAACAGATTCAGGGCTGCCTGATGAGGCGGAAAATATAATGGCGAGTTGGATGATAAATACTACGCAGAGAATCTTATGAATATGATGTGTCATTATTTTGAGTAATTCCCTGTCAGGCGCGAACATATTACAGCATTATAGTTAGCCTGCTCAAGAACATTACTATGCAGACTTCTGAATCACTTTCTTGTCAAGATCAAGTTCATACGTGAGAATCGTTTTAATGTTCATCTTCCTGGAAGCGTTAAGAATTTCTATGCCAACAATTTTATTCTCAGATGTTGTATCTAAATTAACGCCCTCAGCAATCTCAATAACTCCGTCAGGTTTCTGATTGCCTAATTTGATATAAACGGCATCAACGTCGGCATCATAATGTACCTTCATTTTTTCCTCCTTTTCTTTAAGGGATAATTTGTTATTACCGTTACAGTGTCTCCTTCAACGGAGACAACAATTTTCAAAGGATACTTAAAGCCCGTGACATTTCTTAATATCTCATGTTCTCCCTTGTGAAAGTCTATACTGGTCAGAAGGTTCAAAATCGTTGATTCAGGAATTTTGTATAGCTTAGCACGTCTTTTGGCATGACGCGAGATCTTTATCTCCACAGTGTGCCCCCTATAACAACCATCAAGACTTTATAATGGACCGGCAGTTCATGTCAAGGACAACATTTTATAACCAATCCTTTAGCGCGCTCAATGCTGTAGCTTCAGATGGAGTAAAGATTGTAAAGGTGTTATAATTTATTACAGAAGTCGGAATGTAGTGAGGAGGTCAGGCAGGCAGATGATATTCCCCAAAGAACATAATGAGGAAGGTGAGTTCGTCAGGCAGGGAGACCAGTTCAGGAAGTGGGTGACACAGGACGGCTCAAGCGGCTATCCCGCTGAATCAGGCCGCTATCACCTCTATGTATCCCTTGCCTGCCCATGGGCGCACCGTACTATTATCATGCGAAGGTTAAAAGGGCTTGAAGAAGTCGTCGGCATGACGGTCGTTGATCCGATACGTGATGAGCGTGGATGGGCGTTTCGAAATGGGCCGGGCTACAGCGAGGACCCTGTCAATGGCTTTCAGTTCCTAAGCGAGGCATACAGGGCCACAGCCCCTTATTATAACGCCAGGGTTACAGTCCCGGTACTCTGGGATAAGAAGACAGGCCGGATTGTCTCAAACGCTGACGATGATATCATGCGCATGTTTAACAGCGAATTCAATACATTCACCAGGAGCAAGATTGATTTTTACCCCGGACCGCTCCGGTCAGAGATTGATGAGATAAATGACTTTGTTTATACGAATGTAAATGACGGCGTATACAAGGCAGGATTTGCAACCACACAGGATGCCTATGAACGGGAAGTCCGGGCGCTGTTCGATGCACTGGACATGATCGAGAAACGACTCAGGACAAACAGATACCTGGTGGGCAGTCAGATTACTGAGGCTGACTGGCGGCTGTTTCCAACTCTGATCCGCTTTGATGCGGTCTACTATGGCCATTTTAAGTGCAACATCCGGCGGATCATTGATTACCCAAACCTCTATGGATATTTAAGGGAGTTATACCAGTACGACGGGATTGCAGAGACGGTCAATTTTGACCACATTAAGCGGCACTACTACATCACCCATACTGACATCAATCCTACTGGCATCGTACCAGTCGGGCCTGAACTTGATTTAAACTCTTCGCACGGGCGTGATGTCGTCAGGTGAGTAATGGCACCACATCGGATGCCCGTCCTGTGAGCACATCATCAACAAGATAAGAGTTCGGAGTTTCCTCTATATTGATTTCTACAACATACGCCCCTGCGCCTTTGGCTGCTGATACAAAGGAGGCGGCGGGTTGGACAACACCTGATGTGCCTATGACGAGGAGTACCTCGCATGAGTGCAGGGCATCCATGCCCTTTGTAATGTCTGCCGGGTCCAGGGATTCACCGAACCAGACGATATGGGGCCTTAACAGGCAATTGCACTTCCTGCAATATGGAAGAATATTTATCGTGACATCAAAATTATGTGATACATCACCACACGCCGTGCACCTTGTCTTCCATATATTCCCGTGTATCTCAGCGATATTCTTTGAGCCGGCCTTCCCATGGAGGCCATCCACATTCTGGGTAATCAGTGTAAAGGAGCTGGCATGACTTTCCAGTGTCACCAGCGAATGATGTGCAGCATTCGGATCCTTAGTGGCAATAATCTCCCGGCGCCAGTTATACCACTCCCACACGAGCACGGGATCTCTCCTGAACGCATCCGGTGTTGCAAGCTCCTCTGCCCTGAAGTTCCGCCAGAGGCCGTCTTTTCCACGGAAAGTCGGCACACCGCTGTCGGCAGATATACCTGCACCTGTAAGGACTGTGATAGATGATGCGTTTGAAATGCGTGAGCGTACGCGGGCAGTCTTGTCCACTTTTCTGATTGCTGCGAATCAGTCAATTACGGAATGGGGCCTCCCTGCTCAACAGGGTAGTTCATTTTTTTATATTCCATAACGCCGCCGGTTATATTAAACACCTTCTTAAATCCATGGCCTGTAAGAAGCTTGCTTGCCGTTACACTCCTTCGGCCCGAACGGCATATAACGTAGATCTCTTTCTCCTCAAGACCTTTCATCTCATCAATACGCCTCTCCAGTTCTTCAATCGGAATGAGACGGCTTGTCCCCCGAACATGGACATCACGGTACTCCTCCGGAGTCCTGACGTCGAGGAGGAATATCCCGGGATTATCTTTGAATCTGCCGTAGAAGTCAGACACAGAAATATCCTCATACTCTTTTGGACCGGCAGACACAAAATGCCTGATGCCATAGACAAGAAATATGGATAGGATCAGGATAAAGATTATTTTAATTCTGTGTTCCATCGTTATTTTATAATAAGGTCTTTTTGTTTATAAGTAAATATCTTTTTCACTTACAAAAAAGTCAAAGTCCCTGGGGGGCTCTGGCAACCAAGGGAGATGAAGTAAATCAAATAATTCACTTTTTGAACAAACGGTAACAGAGTTGTAATGAACACAATAACATAATCACCATTTTAAGAAAGGATCAGAATCAGTACCAGTCAAACCCGAGATATGCAATTGTAAATTGCGACGTATCGGGTTCTCCAACACTACCATAATAGAATTGTCGTGAGTGATCAAGAGTCAAGGTAAGATTGAAGCTCTTCCCGATCCAGAAGGCATAGCCAACGCCTCCAAGGAGTCCATAGCCTGGCACGACATTCGTACTTCCCCCAACTTTATACATTATGTTTGAAAGCCCTCCCCCCACACGTACAAATAAACCTTCTTCAATTGGGAAGTGGGTAAGCATTAGAAAATAATTATTGATCTGGAGTTGAAGGTCCGAGCCGGCATAGCTCCCCATCTGCCCAACAGCTATTCCATCAAAACCTAAAAGGGTTTTTGGGCTGAGGGTCGCACCGACCTTAAAATTTAAGGCTACTCGTGTGTCTTTCGTGTCTACCCCTTTGAACCAGTCATCAAATGTTATCTCATTGCCATCGATCGTGTAACGGGCATCAAGTCCCGCCCCGAGTCCAAAACCAATATACCAGTTGCTCCTCTTATGAGTTTCAGGCGTTTTGGCCATCCCTTTGGCTGGGAAGATTATTAACATAACAAGAAAAATAAAGAAAAGATTACGCCTTATAAACATTTTCCCTCCAATTTTGGGGATAGGTTATGCCTATTTATAGGTCTTTATAATGGTTCCTGCTGTCATAATCGTCCCCTGTATCCCCCGTAAGACCTTTCGCACCTTTTTCTTAAAACATCGATTTGCAGACTGTCGTCGGTCTGCGTTTCAAGGGTGTGGAACGAATGATGGTTGCTTTTGTGCCACTTCGGATACAACCGCCACTTTAACGACAATCTTCAAGACGTGGGATGGTGCTCCAGCAGCAAGTCTTGGTGCATGACCATCTTCCGGATAAAACACGGCTACTTGTCCGGCGTGCATATATACGAGTGTCAGCTTATCTTTTAGAATCGTTCCGAAACAGATATCCTTGTCCGCATCATATGCCTCAGTCACAGTTACTTCGTCAGCAGGGGCCCAGCCAATAACCTCCTCGCCTGATGCAACATACTGGATATCAACATACTTTTTGTGATATTCAATCTTTGGCACATCTGCAATTACAGTCTCGTACCTCTGGATATTTGCAAAGACCTGCCCTCCTTCTATCTCAACCCTGCCGTCAGCCATATTAAGGATATCCGGCCTGCGCAGGAATTCAATCGCCTTTTTGATGACAGGCGTCATTGAAGCCTGGTGATCTATACTCCTGAGATCAGTAACAATCATTATATTCCGTGCAGAAGCCCTACTTATTACAGATTTAAGAATCAAGTTCGGACAAGTTGCTCATTTGCCTCTTCTCTCATCCATGAAGGTAATGGCTCCCCTGTCGCCTCACTGTACAATGTTTCCGGGGTAATATCTACTCCGTCCGGCCAGCATAATACACCCAGTTCCCGGAAGCCATAATCAGCTACCATATTCTCTTAATAGCCTTTAAGCTTTTTAAATAATCTTCATATTCAAGGTTCATTTCTACTCCATATTCCTGAAACAAATCCATCATCTTAGCGATAGATACGCCTGCCAGGTTAGCAGCCTTCTCAATTGATGCCTCTGATTTCCTGTACTTTTCAATCGCAAACATAATCCTGCCGAGATCAACAAGTTCTCTTACAGCCTTTGATATATCCTCCCTTTCCTCTTTTGCAAGGGAGGAAAGAAAGCGGTAATCATCATCCTCAATCCTTATACTCAGTGTCTTCGTGGCCATGTTTAATCGCCTCCTTTCATCTTTTTTTTTGCATCCTCTATAATTACTCTGCTGTATCTGCTGATTTTTGAAAGCCTTTGTAATTTAATAAGTGCTTCATCTCTATCAATGAGTCCCTTTTCAAAAGCCCTTATAAGAACAGTAATCGCAGTAATAAATTCAAGATGAAGCATTTTACAAGCCCTCATGGCGTTTCTATCGTCTGTTGCAACCACACTAACGTCATTTTCCAAAGCAAGGCAAATCGCTTCAGCCTCTCCTTTGCCGATATTGAAATCACTCATAACTTTTTCAATCCGTATCCCACCTTTAATGGACAATACTTGAATCTTTTTGCTTCTTATCAATTCTTCTATCAATGGCATTCCCCCTTTGTCCTTCATCAAAACCTCTGACTTAACACTATACGGGATCAAAACCTTGCCCTGAAAATTTGATAAAAAGAGTTCGAGAATCTCAATCCGTGCAAGCAGGATTAAAGCTGAGGCATCAAATACAATCATGCCTTAATTGTATGCATTTGTATTACAATTGTCAACTCATTCCAGTTATTACTACTGGACTACCCGCCAATGGAAAAGACATTGATGTCTCTGACCGCAATCTCCGGTGAGTATATGACCTCCGGTGAGCCCCAGAGGAGTGTGGGCTTCCTGTCAGAGGTGACACCTGTGACCTGATTCAGCAGGTTGCGTATATTGTCGGCCAGCCTGATGCTGTTGGGCTTTAAGGGCGCGGCTATCCTGCCGTTTTCGATAAGATATGAATCACCTATTACAGTGCATGTAAAATCTCCGGCAAGGAGACCGTTTATAGGATACGTATACCAGATGCGGCCGATGTATATACCATCTCCGACCGTGCGTACAAGTTCATCTGAAGGAATAGCACCTGTTGTCTCTACAATGACATTTGTCGGAACAATCGTCGGCCTTCCCCTGAAGCATCTGAGCATTGATTCACCTGATCGGAAACCGTTGCGGGGTATCAGTGCACTCTCTATGGTTGTCGGATCCGCACCTATCTTGTCATTGGCAGAACTGTCATTTAAGACCTTATTCCTGTAATAATTATTTGACAGATAACCCGTGAGCACTCCGGCCTTTATCAGTTCAGTCCTTCCTGTTGCAAGTCCTTCACAAGTATACCTGCGGCTCATGGGATAATCGTTTAGAGCGCCATCGTCATAGATGGATATACGCCTGTCTGCAACCTCTTTACCATATTGGCCCGCGAATGCCGAGCTTGCGGCATCTACAACAGCAATATTAAGTGAGGGTAAAATGATGTTCCCGAGCAGGTCTGCAACAGGCTGTGGCCCGAGTATGAGGTTGTATTTGCCGGATGACACACTGCGGCCATGCCGTGATTTAATTGCGCTCATTGCGGCGCTGCTGCCTGCTTTTTCAGGGGCAAATCCTCCAAGCCTCATCTCTACTTCGTATCCGCTTCCCTTGGCATTGTCAGATTCTATCATCGCCGTAATAAATGCAGAGGCACTGGCAGCCTCATCATATGCGTTAACGCCTGTGGTAGAGGCTATGGCCATCTTCTCCTGGACAATGCTTACATCACCACCAATGATCACTGACGCCGTAATATTATGTTCCCTGAATGTCTTAATAGCCCCTTCAAGCGCCCTCCAGCCAAGCTCCACAAACCCTTCATCTCCAAGATTCATAATGGCATTGTCATGATAGTCAGGTCTCATTAAAGGATGAGCAGACGGGGGTGGAAGGGAATGGAAGTCCGGGTCCTCAACTGCTGAGAGCCTTGCCTTCTCTACGGCCTCTTTTACACCGTCCAGGGTAATATCAGCAGCCTGACTGCCGAATCCGATCCTCTTTCGGTCTCCGTCTTTAAACACAATCTGTACGCCTATTCCATAAGACAATGTGGATTTGGGTTCCTCTAACCCGTTGCAAGGGATGGATGATGTAAAGTTTATCCGTGTCAGGAGATGCGATATGGAACTGACAAAGATCTCGGCATCTGCAACATCAGGAAGTGTGCGAATGTAGGCAAGGCCAATGGCTGCGATTTCTTTTAATGTGGCAATTTGCATCTAAAAATCCCCGTTTAAATCCCCCCTCTCCCCCCTTTACTAAAGGGGGGAACTGATTTCCCCCTTTGAAAAAGGGGGACCAAGGGGGATTTTATCCTCCACCGCCGACGACCCTGGCCCTGCCCCTCAAGGTAGGCCCGCCGTTTCCAAGCCTCTTTGTCTGCATCGGCTGTCCCTTGCCGCAATTTGCAATGGGGTAGATCCTGAAGTCGTTGCCGACCGCATCAATACTCATCAGGAAGTTCATGCTGTCTGCACTGATGCCGCCGCCCCTGTAGAGCTCCTTCAACTCACCCCGATGGATCCTGTATGTCTTTATGGCAGATATAGTGAAGTTCTCCCTCGACTCTGAAATTGAAGGTGTGTGCATCCCCCACAGATAATAGCCGTCACTGACATCGCCGATTATCTTCATTGGATCGGTATTGCCACTTGCAAATACGGTAGTAGACATACGGATCAAAGGGACCAAAGATGCATCGGTTGCTGTATAAGATCCATTCGGCGTCATGCCAAGCAAAGACGCTGTTTGCCTGCTGTTCATAAAATCTTTCAAAATACCTTTCTCAATATGAACAACCTTCTTCCCCTTTGTACCTTCATGGTCATACACATAATGACCATAGCCCGGAAGGGCAGGATCAGAATATGTAGTTATCAGAGGAGAAGTCACCATTTTACCTATATAGTTGTCATTAAGACCTTTGAAAAACCAGCTCCTGCCTGCATAGGCGGTCTCGTATTTCAACACCCTGTCTGCCTCCATAGGGTGTCCTATAATCTCATGCGACAGCAGCGTATTGAAATAGGGGTCTGTAACCACTACAGCCTCTTTCTCTGTAGTCTTCAGCATCTTTGCATCAGATAACTCTGCGGCATCCCTGGCAACTCGCAGGGCAAAATCCGGCAAGTTCAGCCCCATCGCATTGACGCCGCCGCTGACAGCCTCCCACCCGCGCTGGTCACCGATGCTTTCATAAAGCTCCTGCTGACCCTCTTTTCCTGATGCAACAACGTATATATTACCCTGACTGTACGCATAATACTGATCAATAAGGGCGCCCTCTGTGCTGGCAAAGAGCGTCCCGATTGATTGGGTATATGCAGTTATGTCATTAAACCGGATTGCAGATACATCCCTGACGATTTTTGATGTATCTTCAACAAGGGACAAAATATCCTGAGGAGAAACTGTTTCAGGTGATATCTTAAAGACCGCCGGAATTGTATCCCTGTGGATTTCCACACCGGCGAGAGATGTACTGTAGAGTATGCTGCTGAGTCCTTCTATGGATGACGCCACTCTGCTCTTATGCCTGCTGTTTGCAACAGCACGTGCATGGGCGTGGTCCAAACCATCTTTTATAATCTCATTTATGCGGGATAAATCCTTAATGCTGAATATAACGCCGTAATAGCCGGGAGCCTTCTTCTCACCCCCTGCAATCACCCTGATGCCGAGTGAACCGCCCTCATCCCTGCCTGCTGACCTGGGCTTTCCATCTTCTGCAGATGCCCAGCGGGTGTCACTTATTTCAAGGCGGATATCCGCATAAAGGCAGTCAATGAGGCCAATAGTATATGAAGTAAAAAACTCACTGATCTTGTGTTTAAGGTCACCAAGGTTATTTATCAATATAAAGACCTCTTTGTTTCACTCGAAAATCCCTGTATACCCGTCATTCCCACGGAACCTGTCCCCGCAGAATTTAAGCGGAGAGTAGAAATCCAGAATCAAGCCCTGGTTCTGGATTCCCGCTTACGCGGGAATGACATATTCATCCCTCCAGAAACCTCTCCGCGTCTATCGCAGCCATGCATCCCATCCCTGCGGCAGTAATTGCCTGACGGTAGTATGGGTCTGCAACATCTCCTGCGGCAAAGACGCCAGGGATGTTTGTATATGTCCTCTCTTTGAGAATAATGTAACCCTTATCATCAAGTGTGATCTTGCCTTCAAATATCTTTGTATTCGGTGTATGACCTATCGCTATGAAGACACCATCACACGGGACATCTGATACAGCACCGGTCTTGACATTCTTAAGCCGTATCCCTGTCACATGCCCGGCATCCACGCCAAGGATATCTTCAACTACCGAGTCCCATATGAAAGAGAGCTTCTCGTTTTTAGCAGCCTTCTCCTGCATTATCTTTGATGCACGCAACTGATCCCGTCTGTGAACTAAACTTACTTTATTGGCAAATCTTGTCAGGAAAACAGCCTCTTCAACTGCCGTATCTCCGCCGCCCACCACTACGATATCCATACCTTTAAAAAAGAAACCATCACAGGTAGCACATCCTGAGACGCCGCTGCCGCGAAGTCTGCTCTCAGACTCTATCCCAAGCCACCTTGCACACGCCCCTGTCGCAATAATGATGGTTCTTGCCCTGTAAGAGGCGTCACCGGTATTTATCGTATACGGGGATTTGGAAAAATCTACAGACATCACATCACCTGAGACAAACTCCGTCTCAAAACGTTCCGCCTGTCTTTTCATATCCATGACAAGCTCAGGCCCCATTATCCCGTCTGGAAAACCAGGATAATTCTCCACATCAGTCGTTATTGTAAGCTGGCCGCCGGTCTGAGAACCCTCTATCACAAGGGGCTTTAAGTCAGCCCTTGCTGCATAGATGGCTGCTGTAAGCCCCGCTGGCCCTGAACCTATTATAATAACATTACGTACATCGTCACTCATTACTGCCCCCATCATTATTCAACGCCTTCTGCCTCATATTCATTGTTTTTTGTTTTTGCTTCTTACTCATTGCCTTCCACTCATTACTCATTGCTTCTTAATCAATGTCCGTGCTTCTCGTCCTTCTTATCCTGCTCGCCGTGATGCGCCGGCTTCTTGCCATTGTAGCCATCAGCAAACTGGATATTTACATGAACAACCGCCTTATTCAGGTCCTTGAACGCATAGGTATCCGTAATCTCAGGAAGTGCATCTGCATCAGCCTGCTTTGTTATTACGCTGCCTGCAGGGACGTATCTGTTAGAAGCAATCTTCACACCGACTACCTTTGCCCCAGGCTCCAACACAACGCCGTCTCCCAGTGTGGCCTTGAACACAAGGGCCTGCATCCCGATGAAGGAATCACTGCCGACAAGCGCAGGGCCATGAACCTGTGACTGATGGGCCATAGAGACCCTGTCGCCAACATAAACAGAATACTTATTGCCGCCGACCTCAACCTGATTCTTCTCTATTACCTTCCCCTCTTCCATCGTCTCAAGTCCATGGAGGACCACGCCATCCTGCACATTGCTGTCATTCCCAACATGGATAGGCTGCCCCTCATCACCCCTTATAGATGCAGCAGGCGCCACATAAACCCTCTCACCAAGATTGACATCACCTATCACTGATGCAAGCTGGTGGACAAATGCCGATTTTGCAATCACAGGCTTATTCACATCATCATTAAATGATGTCAGGACATTGGGCCCTGTAAATCCCGACAACATAAGACCTGCCAGGACCAGGTTTCCTGCAATGCTCACCCCAAGCACAGCTTTACCAAATTTCTTCATAACATTCTCCTCCCTTGGTTTAAAATAAGTTGATGAACTATCGGTGCATGACCGTATTTGTGAACTGAGACACTTAGTTATAATAGATTGTTGCTGATTATGTCAAGTTTTATGGTCTCGCTTATAGTGGTCTGAAACATACATATACGATAAACAAACCCGAACCAAATTGACCACATTGTTCGTATTTACATCATTTCCCTTTCCTGCTACGATAACTCAATAATAAACAAATTACTGACCCATATGCCGACTACTTTCGCCATAATATTGAGCTTGAAGGGGGGGGAGATGTCACCATTGCGGAAAAGCTCATTACTTACCGTAGCGGAGCAGAAGCAATTGATTCAGGCTTGCGCTTTCCTGATAGAAAGGAGAAGGGGGTAACATGACTGAAACACATTTGGCGGTTTTCAAGGGTAAAAAAACCAGGAGAACATTACATAAAAAAGAATGGTGGTTTGTCATTGCAGACGTTGTATCTGCACTTACAGACTCAGTTGACCCCAGCGGCTATATAAAAGATATGCGTCGCAGGGATGAAGAACTTTCCAAAGGGTGGGGGCAAATTGCCACCCCCCTTCCAGTTCAGACGGATGGCGGACCTCAGAAAATAAATTGTGCTAACACGGAGGGCATTTTCCGTATTATCCAGTCAATCCCATCCCCCAAAGCAGAACCCTTCAAACTATGGCTGGCAAAGGTAGGCTACGAACGGGTACAGGAGATAGAAGACCCTGAGCTCGCTACTAAAAGGACACGGGCACTGTACAAGGCCAAGGGCTATTCTGATGACTGGATAGAAAAGCGGATGCGCGGCATCGCTATTCGTGAGGAACTGACAGATGAATGGAAAAAGCGGGAAGTCAGAGAGAAACGGGAATATGAGATACTCACGGCTGAGATTGCGAAGGCTGCATTCGGCATAACCCCGGGCCAGCATAAGGATCTTAAGGGCTTGAGGCATCAGAACCTGCGCGATCACATGACCGACCTTGAACTTATATTTTCAATGCTCGGCGAGGCCGCAACAACAGAGATAACAAGGGTTGATGATGCCAAGGGATTTCACAAAAACAAACAGGCTGCACGCAAAGGTGGAGAAGTGGCTGGCAAGGCAAGAAAAGACCTTGAAAAGAAGACCGGCAGGAAGGTGGTGTCGCCAGATAACTATTTGACAGAACCGGAAAGCCGGAAGAGATTGGGTAGAAAATGAAGAAACATCTAAATACACTTTTTGTGACCACTCAGGGGGGCGTATCTCTCCAAAGAAGGAGAAACGGTCGTCGTGAAGGTGGATAATGAAGTGCGTCTGCGCACACCTGTTCACACAATCGGTGGCATTGTCTGCTTCGGGCAGATATCCTGCAGCCCATACCTGATGGGATTCTGTGCTGAGAATAGTGTGGCTGTCAGTTTTCTCACAGAAAACGGTGTTTTATCTTGCAAAGATTCAGGGGCCGGTATCCGGCAATGTCCTTCTGCGGCGGGAACAGTACCGCCGGGCAGATGACCAGAATAAATCTGCATTCATAGCACGCTCGGTATTGACGGGCAAGATCGCCAACTGCCGGACCGTGCTTCAGCGTGCACTGAGAGATCATTCAGACAAGATTGATGCAGAGGCAATATCACAGGCATCACAGCGACTTTCAGGTTATCTTAGGAGATTAAGTTCTGATCAGACGCTGGATGTATTGCGGGGAATCGAGGGGGAATCGGCGTATACATACTTTAGTGTCTTTGACCATCTCGTAACTTCACAGAAAGATGATTTCAAATTCCATGAACGTAGCCGCAGACCGCCGCTGGATAAGGTAAACTGCATGCTTTCATTTCTCTACACGATTGTAATGCATGATGTACGTTCAGCGCTTGAGACGGCAGGACTTGACCCTGCGGTCGGTTTCCTCCACAGGGACCGCCCTGGCAGATACGGGCTTGCCCTTGACATGATGGAGGAATTTCGCCCCTTCTTTGCTGACCGTCTTGCCATCTCATTGATAAATCTTTGCCAGGTTCAGGGAAGGGGTTTCCAGAAAAAAGAATCTGGTGCTGTGATGATGGATGATGACACGAGAAAGACGGTACTGGTGGCCTATCAGAAGCGGAAACAGGAGGAAATATTGCATCCCTTTCTAAAAGAGAGAGTGACGATAGGTCTGATTTTTCATACGCAGGCATTGTTAATGGCGCGTTATCTGCGGGGGGACATGGATAATTATCCTCCATTCATATGGAAGTGAGTACAAGATATGTTTGTGATTGTAAGTTATGATGTTGCTACTGATGATGGTAAAGGACAGCGCCGTTTGCGCAGGGTGGCTCGTGCATGTATGGATTATGGACAAAGGGTTCAGTATTCTGTGTTTGAATGTATTGTTGATCCGGCACAGTGGACGATGTTGAAGAATAGGTTTATTTCTGAGATTGATCCGCAGAAAGACAGCCTGAGATTTTACTATCTTGGCTCTAACTGGAAACATCGGGTGGAGCATGTCGGCGCAAAGACGCCTGTTGATCAGGAAGGACCGCTGATTATTTAATATATCTGCGAACCTCAAGTTCGCAGGATTTTCCTGCAGGGTTCGCATAGCTTTAAAAGTTATTTATTTTCCGGAGTTATGGAAAAGTTCTTTGACAACTTAATATTTTTTTACACTAAATTTAAGGATTCGCACAAAATAGGAAAAAAAGTTGTTTGCGTTCAATAAGTTATAAGAACACCGTCGCCACTCGTGCAGGGGCGTGGTATGTAAAAAGAATAGAACAAAGCATTTATTAAATGATACTGTAGACATCAGGAGTGCCCCGGTATACGATTACTGTAGAATAAAAGGGGACAGACGTGATTATTCCAGAACCTCGCATCTATATGACGGTCGTGGCATTCTCAGTAATCATTTTTCTCTGTGAAGGTTTTGAGACTGCAACTGCTCAGGAGAGTAATACCGTTCCTGAGCATCAATCTGAGGCAACCACTGTAACACCGGAGAAACCAGTGATGGAAACAGGCCCATGCGCCGCCTCCGAAGTTAGCGGAGAGACATGGCTGGATCAGACGCATAATTTCATGGCCCAAAAATTCTGTGAGCCGGCAATATGGTTTGATAGTTTTTTTGGTGAGGAACATGTTTTGGAGGATCTCCTGCCCGGCACTTTTGTCAAATTGAGAAATTCAGCCAGGTGGACAGAGGGGGAGAACCTTGAATATCTCCCTGATTTCAGTGCCTCGTGGCGACTGCCCCGACTCGAGAAATTGCTGAAAAAGGCGAGGGTTTTTATCGTCTCGGGATCTGATGCTGACAAATTCACGACCCAGCCAGGCCTGCCTTTCAATCCGGGAGTTGACCCGGCAACGGGAATCAGAAAAGCCAGCGTAGGCGTACGAATGGACTTCGTTACCTGGCTTCGTTCACTTGTCAGTATTGATACGGGTATGATAATCAATGCGCCCCTCGACCCCTTTATCAGGATACGGTACCAGTACACGAAGCCATTTGGCAAGGTTTTCCTCATCCGCTTTACCGAATCCGCTCTTACGAGATATACGGAAAATTTCACTGAAACATCGCAGATAGATATTGAGAGAGAGATTACCACATTTACATTAATCCGGTGGAACAATTATGCAACCTATACCGGTGGAATGGCAGGAATTACCGGGAATACCGGTGTCAGCCTTATCACTCAATTGACACCCGTGAGCGCAATTTCCTATGATTTGAGCATGTGGGGGGTGAATCATCCAGAGTGGACTGTTCAAAATGTCCGGGTAGGGTCACGATATCGGCAGAATTTCTACCGGCCCTGGCTTTTTTTCGAGGTTTCCCCTGAAGTGCTCTGGCCTGAAGATGAGAGAAGCCACAGGCATGCCGTCTATGCTGCTATGGCTACGATTGAAATGCAATTCGGCAAATAAACACCTGCCTTAAATTGTTATCCCTATGAGATGCCGGGCTTTACAATAACCTTGACATAAACTTTACAAAACAGCTATGATTTACAGTATGTATAAACCTGTTTTCAGGATAAGCACTGAGCTGCTTAGCCTTCTGACTCTTGCAGCAGAGATCAGGGCATGGATCAACTCTGCATTGCTTGACGTCACGTGGCTGCCGGTCCTTCAACGTGAAACATCGGTACGACTTGCCCATTCCTCGACCGCCATCGAGGGAAACCCACTGACACTACCGGAGGTGGAGGCACTCGCCCGAGGAGAGGAAATCGGCGCGAGAGCCAGGGACAGGCAGGAGATACTTAATGCCCTTGCGGCCATGAACTGGATATGGGACAGGAAGACCGGCACGCCAATTAAAGAATCCGACCTTTTGCGCCTTCACCGGATGCTCACCCGCAAGACTCTGCCAGACGAACAATCAGGGCATTACAAGACTCGTCAGAACAGAATAGTTGACCACAGGGGCATTACTGTCAATACGCCACCTATACCGGATAAGGCCAGTCCGCTAACACTGGAGCTCATAGAATGGATTAATTCCAAAGGATCTGAAACCCTGCATCCCATCATCGCAGGAGCTATAGCCCATCACCGGCTTGTCTCCATCCATCCCTTTACAGACGGAAACGGACGTATCTCAAGAGCGCTTGCCATCTGGCTTTTCTACACGAGGGGCTTTGATACTCATCATCTTTTTGCCCTTGACGAGTTTTTTGAACAGGACAGGCAGCGTTATTATCAGAAGATCCAGCAGGCAAGGGACCTTGATGATGATCTCACTTATTGGCTTGAATATGTGGCAGAGGGAATAGTGGCAACACTGAATAAGGTAAAAGAACGGATAGTCGGGCTGCAGATTACAACAAGGGCTCCCCGAATAATGCTTACGAAGCGGCAGGAAGATATACTCCGGCTTTTAAGAGACAAGGGGAGGGTCAGGTCGCCAGATATAGAAAAGGCCTTTTCTATTACAAGGGCACGCATCAGTCAGATAATCAAACCTCTGATAGACGCAGGGCTCGTCATCCGTGAAGGCCGGACCAGGGCTACAACATATCGCCTCCTCTGATCCGTCCATCATGGGGCCAAATAATTCTCAGGCAGCCTCAGGTCTGATAACGCTAAGAATGCCCCTGAGCAAATCAACCGGTTTGGGCGGACAGCCTTTTATATATGCATCTACCATGATGACCTTTCCTATGCCGCCGAGGGATGCATAGCCTTCACCGAATATTCCACCATTAAATCCGCAATCACCTGCTGCAACGACCAGTTTTGGGGGAGGGGTTGCGTTGTAGGTCCTTCGTAACGCAATCTCCATGTTCCGCGTAGCAGGTCCTGTAACAAGGAGCATGTCGGCAAATCTTGGAGAGGCGGTGAAATGGATGCCGAAGCGCTCGCAGTTATAGATAGGATTATTCATGGCATGGAGTTCCAGTTCGCAGGCATTGCATGAACCGGCATCCACTGCACGGATGGTCAGACTCCCATGAAAACACCTGCGTATGGTCTCTTCTAGTTCCTGACCGACTATCTCGATCTCTGCCTCTGCAATGGCTGGTAGAGGTTCGGTAACTATGCCTGTCCTGAAAATTTGATGAAGAATTCTTAGCATTTTCTATCTCCCAGCTTCACTCGAAAATACTCCTAAGTACCCGTCATTCCCACGGAACCTGTCCCCGCATGATTTAAGCGGGGAGTGGGAATCCAGAACCAGGCCTCGGTCTGGATTCCCGCTTACGCGGGAATGACGTTTTCATGAACCTTGATGAGCCCTGAGCTTGTCGAAAGGCTCATGACGGTTCATCTGAAAACTCCCATTATTTACCACAAAGATATAAAGGACGCAAAAAATTATATTTCAGATACATCATCCAATAATGCTCTTGTCTACCTGTCATTCCCACGCAAGTGGGAATCCAGAACCAAGCCATCGTTCTGGATTCCCGCTTACGCGGGAATGACGTTTTTCATGACCCTTGGTGAGCCCTGAGCTGGTCGAGGGGCTCATGACGGTTCACCTGAAAAGCCTCTTTGTGATGGGGGCACATCTCATCGGGCGTTCCAAATGCGATGTGTCCCCAAGTGCCTCTTCATATTTACCTATTCAAGCAACGTCGAAAGTTGACGCTCAAAAAGGTCCATTTGAGGCGTCAACTATAAATCGTGTCCTGAATATGACTGATTAAAACTCTTATTGCATACCGGAAAATCAGGGACGATATTCCCATGGATTGCAAGTTCCAGTGCAATCCAGTTTACACTTGATGGGTCTCTGACCATGCACCGGTTGATCTCCCCTTTCGGACCTGACTGAAGCCAGTATATAATCTCTCCCCGCCATCCCTCGACTACGGCAAATCCTGTACGTTCTGCCGAAGCCCCCACCCTCACCCTTTCCCTCTCCCTGAGGGAGAGGGAATTTTCATTTTCCCTGGTGGGCTGCACTCTCATGATCGGTTCACCCGATGGAAGATCAATCCTGCCTTCCGGCATATTATCCAGTATTTCACGAATCATTCGTAGTGATTCCCTTATCTCTTCAATCCTAACCCATACGCGGGCATGAATGTCACCGCTATGCAGGACTGTCATCTTCGGGATTATCCGGTCATATGGTGGAAACGGGTTCTGAACACGGCAGTCTAAACCTATCCCGCTGGCCCGCGCTACAAAGCCAACCACACCGAGTTCCCTTGCATCTTCCTCAGGGAGAACGCCTGCATCCCTTACCCTGTCTTCGAGTGATGAGTTTCCATCATATATTATAACGAGCCTTTCGAACTCTGACTTTAACCGAGCCACTTCTCTAAGTATCTCCTCTTTCCCTTCTGTTGTTAAGTCAACAGAGACTCCACCTGGAACGACCCTGTCCATCATAAAGCGATGACCAAATAGTTTGTCATTTGTCCGCAACACAGTCTCTCTCAGAATAGAGAACTGATGGTGTATAAATGCAAATGCAACGTCATTGCATATGGCGCCTATATCGCCAAAATGATTGGCTACCCTCTCCATTTCAAGCATCAGTGCTCGAAGCCATAAGGCACGCCCGGGAGGCACACATCCTGTCATTGCCTCCAATGCCCTGCAATAAGCAAGTGTATGCGCAACGGTGGTATCGCCAGATACACGCCCGGCAAGCTTTGCACCCTCCACCCAGGTCAGGGACTCAAACTTTTTTTCTATCCCCTTGTGAACATAGCCCAACCTTTCTTCCAGGTGGAGAATGTCCTCTCCTACTGCCTGAAAGCGGAAGTGGCCCGGCTCGATAATCCCGGCATGGATAGGTCCGACGGCTATCTCATAAACACCTTCCCCTTCAGCCCTTATCCACTGATATTCACCAGTTATGCGCTCCATCGTCCTTGATGGATCGAATCCCTTTCTCAGTGGATATGCATCCTCCGGCCAGTCCTCGTGCTTAATCCATGGCCTTGGATCAGGATGGCCGGCAGGTATAACCCCCATGAGGCTTCTCATCTGCCTTTCAAAACGGGAGGCAGGGATAAACTTTTTGGTAAGGCTTGGGAATGTTGGATCCTCAGCGGGTAAGCGACAATAGATAATGATATACTCAGAATCCAGATAAAAACAGGCATAGATGCCAAATCCCGCCCCTCCCGCTCTCCCCATTCTTGTTTCGTCTGTCGCCCATTCGGCGGCAAGCCTTGCCCCGGCCTTCTTCATCGCCCTCGCGGCATCTATGAATCTTTCGAGTGGAACGAGAAATGCGGGTATAGTATCCGGATAAGCCAACTCATCTCTGCTGGCATCGGAACCTAATGTTGTGATGATGGTATGTAATAAGTTATCCATATTTCACCTGAAAATGCTCCTAAGTACCCTCATTCCCACGGAACCTGTCCCCGCATGATTTAAGCGGGGAGTTGGAATCCAGAACCAGGCCTCGGTCTGGATTCCCGCTTACGCGGGAATGACGTTTTCATGAACCTTGGTGAACCTGAGGTTCATGACGGTTCACCTGAAAACCCGGTTCAAATCCCCCCTATCCCCCCTTTACTAAAGGGGGGAACTGATTTCCCCCTTTGAAAAAGGGGGACTAAGGGGGATTTTCATCTGCCTTTGTAAACACTGTCTTACATCGGTTTACTCATTGCTCATTACTCATTGCTCATTGCTTCCCATTCATTGCCTATTTTAACAGTTCCACTGCCATATGAAACCACCTGGACAGAAAATCCGGCATATACAATCCTATTACAAGGACAAGCGCCATATGCAGAACAACCGGAATGTGCGCCACCTTAATTCTGTGCTGATCCGGCGGTATAAGCCCTGAGACCATCGGCTGGACGCGCCGGAAGATGGCTGCAAATGCCACTCCGAGTCCCAGCAGTAGAAACGGCGTCAGATATGGAGCATCCTTCATCGTTGCTGTAAGGATCAGGAACTCACTGGTAAATACGCCGAAAGGAGGCATTCCTACAATGGCCATAACCCCAAAGAGGAGACCCCATCCCACAAGCGGATTACCACGAACAAGTCCCTTTATCTTACTCATCTCCTGCGTACCATGCATCTGTGCCGCATGTCCCACTGTAAAGAATATGGAGGACTTTGTAAGGCTGTGTACCAGCATGTGAAGCAATGCACCAAAGGTTGCTATAGGTCCCCCAAGTCCAAAGGCAAATGTCGCGATCCCCATATGCTCTATAGAGGAGTACGCAAACATCCTCTTTATATCCTTCTGACGAAGCAGGGAAAAGGCTGAAACAATTATGGAGAGGATGCCGAAACCCATCATGACAGCCCCGGCCAGGTTCGTCCCTAATGAGCCATCCACCAGCACCTTGCACCTGACAAGGGCATAGAGGGCTATGTTTAGCAGAAGACCGGAAAGAACTGCCGATATGGGTGTAGGCCCTTCGCTGTGTGCATCGGGAAGCCAGTTATGAAGGGGTACAAGACCCACCTTTGTCCCGTATCCTACCATAAGGAACACGAATGCCAACTGAAGCACTGTAGGTTCAAGCTGTCCGCTCACCATATTAAGATTAGTCCAAAGCAATGCCTCTCCACCTTCTCCGAGGACCTTCTCTGCTGCGAAATAAAGCAGCACTGTCCCGAAGAGAGCGAGGGCTATTCCCACACCACAGAGGATAAAATATTTCCACGCTGCCTCAATTGCTGTAGGCGTCCTGTAGAGGGACACAAGCAGCACTGTCGAAAGTGTTGCCAGCTCCATCGAGATCCAGAGGACGCCAAGATTATTCGTCAGAAGACAGAGGAGCATGGCAAATATGAAGAGCTGAAACATGGCGTGGTAGAAACGCATGCCCCATTGGCCGACGCGGCCGTGCTCCCTCTCCCTCCTCATGTAACGCCGGCTGAACACAGCAGTAGTCATTGAAACAAAAGAGGTCAGTACAACAAGATACACATTAAATGCATCAATGAAGAAAAACTTCCCTCCTGCGATAAATGAGCCCTGATTATAGACCTGAATAGCAAGTGCAACGCTTACGGCAAACGTAGCCAGTGAACAGGCAATATTTATCTCAGGCGCAAACTTCCTGTCCCCGACAAATGCGAGGATCGCCGCTGCTATAAATGAGACGCCTAATAAAAGTAAGATCAGCATAATTAATAACCTTTTACTTGATAATTCCCTATAGTTTGCTACAGGGTTTTCTCATGTCATTCCCACTCCCCGCAGGATTTAAGCGGGGAGTGGGAATCCAGAATCATGCATCGTTCTGGATTCCTGCTTACGCAGGAATGACTTGGGATGTACCTGAATACATTCCAGTTTGCTACAATGTTTTCATTCTTCTTCTTTCAATCGTGCCATCTGCTCCACATCCAGACTTTCAAACGTAGTCCTTATATGGAAAAAGAAGATGCCGAATATAAACGCCGCAATCAGGATGTCCAGCGCCACTCCTAATTCCACCACGAGCGGCATCCCGTAAGTCGCGCTCGTTGCAGCAAAGAATAAACCGTTCTCCATTGCAAGGAAACCTATGATCTGGGTCACGGCGTGTTTTCTTGTAATCATCATCAGGAGACCCAGCATAACAGTCGCCAGCGCTACCGATATAGTAGACTTGGTAACAAGGTTCGACAACTCCCTGATGGGTGAAGTCAGATAATATGAGAAGATCACAAGGGCTATTCCCATCATCATGGTGGTAGGGATGTTGATTACCGACTCAACCTCTTTATGTATCTGAAGGCGGATGATGAGGATGTGGAGTATATATGGCAGCGCAATGACCTTGAGTAGCAGGGTAAGGACAGAGGATATATAAAGGTGATGCTGCCCCGCCACAAACCCAACGATAGCCGTACTTACAGATAGAAACAGCCCCTGCCATGCAAAGAGGTGCAGGAGTCCGTAGATCCTGCGTTGAGCAAGGAGGCCAAAGGCGGTCAGTAGTATCAGTGCTGCAAGGACACTATTTAGTTGTGCTGCAAATTGTGTAGACATATCTGAATCCCCGTTTAAATCCCCCCTGCCCCCCTTTAGTAACGGGGGGAACTAATTTCTCGTTGCTTTCCGCTCATTGCTCATTGCTTCCTATTCCAGCATAAAAAATGACAACATCCCGAGTGTTGCAAACAGAAAGGCGCTTCCAAGGAACTCGGGGACTCTGAAGAACCTCATCTTTGCGAGGCCTGTTTCTATGAGTACAAGTCCAAGGCCTGCAAGAACCAATTTCACGACCAATACCAGGAAGGCCACCGGAACTGCCATTAAGTTTCCTGCACCTGCAATCCCCCATGGGAAGAATGCGGCGATTCCGAGGACAGCAAAAAGGTATAACTTCATCATCCCGCTCCACTCTATCAGCGCCAGGTGACGGCCTGAGTACTCAAGGATCATGGCCTCATGGATCATAGTAAGCTCCAGATGAGTCGCTGGATTGTCAACAGGTATCCTGCCGGTCTCCGCCAGTGAAATAAAGATAAACGCGAGGAGGGCGAAGGCAAGGGACGGCCTGAGTACTAAATCTCCATGCGCAATGACCTGAACGATCTGCGATAGCGACGTTGACTGACTGGCCAAAGATACGGTAAATACCGCCATAAGCATGGCAGGCTCAGCAAGTGAGGCTATCGTCATCTCCCTGCTCGCCCCCATCCCGCCGAATGCAGTGCCTATATCCATTCCTGCCAGGGCTGTGAAGAATCGCGACATGGCAAACAGCGACACAATGGCAATTACATCCGCAGTGGATGACAATGGCAGGTCCACAGACAACACAGGGACAATAGCGCCTATCAATACAGTAAAACCAAATACGAGATATGGGGTAACTCTGAATATCCACGATGCGTTTTCTGCAAGGACGATATCCTTGTGAAATAGCTTGACCAGATCCCTGTAAGGCTGAAATATGCCTGCTGTAGTCCGTCCCTGAAACCAGCATTTTAATGTCCTCACCCATCCTATGAACACAGGTGCAACGGCAAGGAGCAATATTATCTGTACCACTTCCAGGATATAAGTAGCAATCACTCCACTCATCTCAGCAGCACCAGCAACAGGATGATCGTTGCAAAGGAATATATGAGATATACCTGTATGCGCCCCTTTTGCAGTTTTCCTGTCTTCCTCGCAATCCAGAAAGAGGCACCGGCAACAGGCTGATACAGCCATCCCAGGAAACGATCCCTCGTCTTCAGTGAATAACGGATACTCTTAACAAATGCCTTATGCTCCTGAATATGTTTTGCCTCCCGCCTTTCCCTGATATGAAAATAAAATCCGAATATCCTCCTGACAGGCATGGAAAAAGCTGTTGATGTATACTGCATCCTCGTAGTCACTTTTTCAAAACCGCAGTCCCACAGCGGACCCGTATGAATGGTCTTCCTGCGGGCGTGCAGCAGTAGAAACACTATCAATACGACCCCGACAAGCCCCGATAAAACAATCGGCCCGGAGTACGATGCCCTCTCATGTGAAATGGGCGTAAGCCACATCCATCCTGAAGCGCCTGCAGATTCAGACAGCTCACCGCCGACAAACCGGCCTGCAATAATATCCATCCAGTGAATGACAGCTGTTGGAAAGATTCCGAGGCAAAGGCATGCTATTGCAGTCATCGCCATACCTGCCTTCATAAACCAGTCAACCTCATGAACATGCTGCTGGTGCTGCCCCCTCCATTGCCCAAGGAATGTGACGCCGAACGCCTTGACGAAACACATTGCTGCAAGGGCTGCGGTAAGGGCCAGAAGCGCCGCTCCCAGCGGTATCAGGAATTTGAGCAGCGTACCCGGAAGGGCAGGAGAGAGCAGGAAGGCCTGAAAGGTCAGCCACTCGGAGACAAAGCCGTTAAACGGCGGGAGGGCTGATATGGAGATGCAGCCTGTCAGGAAGAGGGCAGATGTCCATGGCATCCTGTGAATAAGCCCTCCCATCCCTTCCATATTGCGTTCATGGGTCGCATGAAGAACTGCACCTGCCCCCATGAAGAGCAGCCCCTTGAACATCGCATGGTTTATGGCATGATAAAGCCCGGCGGTAAGCGCGAGGGCAGACAGGACAGGGAGATCGAAGGATGAGAATGTCATGGATAAACCTATCCCTATCAGGATGATGCCTATATTTTCCACTGATGAATAGGCAAGCAGTTTCTTAAGATCCTGCTGCTGCAGGGCAAAGAGGATCCCGAGCAGAGCTGAGATCAAACCAAGTATCAATACCACAGCCCCCCACCACCAGGGGAAATCTCTTATAAGATCGAAGGCCACGCGTATAATACCGTATATAGCCGTCTTCAGCATAATACCGCTCATCAGGGCCGAGACATTAGATGGGGCGACAGGATGAGCCTCAGGGAGCCAGACATGCAGCGGAACAACACCGGCCTTGGCTGCAAAACCAAAGAAGGCAAGGAAGAACACCAGGGCCGCCCAGCCGGAAGGGAATGAAGCATTCCGCATAGCATCAAATGTATACCCGTTGAAGCTCTCAAATCCTGTTGCGAAACCGGCCATAAGACCGAAGGAGAGGAGGATGGCAATGGCCCCAATATGGGCTATGACCAGATAGAGAAATGCAGCCCTCCTGTTCTCTGTCCTCTCGTCTTCAAACATGACAAGGAAATATGAGGCAGCTGCCATAACCTCCCACGATATCAGAAAGAAAAATGCATCATCAGCAAGAACCACCATAAACATCCCTGCAAGAAAGAGGGAGTAGAAGATAGAAAGGCTCGTCACAGGCCTGTGCCCCAGGAAACCCTTTACATAGCCGATAGAATAGACAGACACAATAGACCCAAGGGCGCCCATCATTGTCAGAAAGAATCCTGAGAGGGGGTCGAGCCGGAGGTGAAACGGGAGGTCAGGGAGCCCCATCAATACAATGCAGGACTCGGTTATGCCGTATTGCACCGTCCAGATACCCGCAACAAGCGACAGGACAGAGGCAATGGTTGTCAGGGAGAAAACAGAATATATCAACAGCCGCTGGTTCCGGTAAAATAACGGCGCTATTAATACGACGGAGAAAAAGATAATCAGCGCTGCTGAAATTAACGAAAATGGCGATATCATCTCATACACCCGGAATCACCAGCATAATCATGGCCTCTTTCTTTCCGGCATTCTCCCATTTATGCGGCCTCGTCGAATTAAAGTAGACGCTGTCGCCCTTTGACAGTGTGTATTCTTTACTGTCAAGGATGAACCTGACCTTACCGTTCATGACGATTCCAAACTCCTCGCCATGATGAGATGAATAAGGATGCTCACCGCTTTCACCGCCTTCTTCAAGGGTAAGCATGAATGGTTCTATCTTTTTCTTGCTCAACTCGTGGGCAAGCGGCTGGATAAAGGCCTTTGACCCCTGACTGTATATCTTCTTTCTCTCAGACTTTCTGATGACAACACTGTCTTCCCTGGACGGGTCGTCGAAGAAGTATGTGATGTGTACATTGAGGGCATTGGCAATACTCTCAAGAGATGCAATGGAAGGAGATCCCTGCCCGAGCTCAAGCTGTGAAATGAAACTGGCAGAGAGATTCGTCTTCTCTCCAAGGTCCCGAAGAGAAAGCCTCGCATCCTCCCTGAGTTTCTTGATCTTGTTGCCGAGGTTAATCATCTGACAGAGATATTTTATTTACGCTTTATATTTACATTTGTCAAGTTATATTTGACACATTAGATGCAACACACCTCTGTCTTTGTCATTTATTAACACCTTACATAATATTAATAGTCATCGATTATCGTAGAAATGTTCCACAAAAGGTTTGTGAAAATCACTGTGACAACTGTCACTCTGTCTGCCGGCCATCTCCGGCCTCTTCATGGGTGCGGCCGTCACGGATGTGGTAGATTCTCCTGAAGGTCGGGATGATCTTCTCGTCATGAGTGACGACTATGACGGCGGTCTCATATTGCCGTGCCATCTGATTTAATATGCGGATCACCGACAGTGCACGCTCGCTGTCGAGCGGCGCTGTTGGCTCATCGGCAAGTATAACAGGCGGCCGGTTGATCAATGCACGGGCTATTGCCACACGCTGCTGCTCACCCCCTGAGAGTTGTGACGGCATGGCTTTGGCGCGGTGCGCCACGTCAAGGGCTTCGAGCAGTTCCATTGCCCTCGAACGGGCTTCGGCATTGGACTTTCCTGCCAGCATCGGCAGCAGTGCGACATTGTCAGTAACATCAAGAAATGAGATCAGGTACGGCGACTGAAAGACAAATCCGATCTTGTCGCGGCGCAGCGCACGCAGGTCGCGGATCTTCCAGCCCCTGTCATATATCACCGCTTCACCGAGGGTCATCTGTCCGTCAGTGGGTTCAATTACTGCGCCAAGACATTTCAGCAGGGTGCTTTTGCCGGAACCTGAAGGACCGACCAGCCCCACTACTTCACCGGCTGTAACCTGCATATCAACGCCCTTAAGGGCATCAACAGCGGTCTCCCCTTTGCCATATCGCTTGCGCAGGCCGCTGATCCGGATACCTGTTGCATTTATATCAGCCACCGATCGCCTCCGCAGGGTCCACCCTGAGCGCGGCCCGGATGGCGAGCACACTCGACATCACACAGATTATTAACACGGCAGCCAGGCTGCGTACAGAGTCCAATGGTTCAAGCAGTACATATTTAGGAAAGTAAGGCGCCCAGAATGTGGCAGCTATCCTTCCCACGACAAAGCCTATTAAGCCAAGGCCCAGCGCCTGCTGCAGGATCATCATCGCAATAGTACGATTTCTCGTGCCAATCAATTTTAGCACCGCTATCTCGCGGATCTTTCCAAGTGTAAGTGTATATATTATGAACGCAACTATAGCCGCGCTCACTATGGCAAGGATTACAAGAAACATCCCGATCTGTCGCGATGACGTAGCAATCAGCTTTCCGATGAGTATTCCTTCCATCTGCTCCCGTGTGTAAACCTGAAGCCGCAGCCAGCGCCGGATGGGATCAGCCACTTCCCCCGGGGTATAGCCCGGTGCGATCTGCACGAGCACGGCATTTACATAAGGATTGGAGCCCTGGGAGGCTATCACCGCATCCGTCAGCCCGGGTACCGCTGGAATATTAAATGCCGGGTTCGCCTCTGTGCGGCGGCGCTGACCAACAATGGCGTCGTTGTCTTTTAAGAACTGGGCCTCCTGCGCATCCCTCAGCGGTATAAACACCATCGGGTCTCCGCCGGATGACACCATACGCCTGGTAAGCCCTACTACAGTATAGTCGTTGCGGCGGATCCTGATACGGTCACCAGTCCTGAACCCTGTCGCCATGTCAGCCACTGCCTCATAATGACCGCGTGTGATATGGCGTCCATCAACAAGATAGCCTGGCTGTCCAGGCTCACCGGGCCCGCCAGGCACTACCCCCACCACCATAGCCCTCACATCGCTTTCTCCATGGTGCACCTGCATCGTCAGGTATGTAGTGTTTGCTGCACGGGCTACCCCTGACATGCCAAGTATGCTGCGATAGACATCGTCATACAGGCTGGATGATTCAGCATACGGGCCAAGCGTATCCTTTTGAACTACCCAGAGGTCAGCGCCGCTGTTATCAAGCAGGGCTTTGGCGTCATCTATCATGCCGCGGTAAACCCCTGCCATTGTAAGGGTTACGCCTATCAACAACCCCAGACCAAGACCTGTGAAGACAAACTTCCCCCACGAGTGCATGATGTCCCGTCCTGCAAGGTTTATCATTTTGACACCCCTGGCAGGCGTTCAACTATCCTGACCCGGCTGCGGGCATTGAGCGCCTTTTGGCTATAGACCACCACCTCATCCCCTGCACTCAATCCATCGAGCACCTGCACCCTGCCGTCAGGATCTGTTGCACCCAGCTTTACAGGGGCAAAACGAATGCCGCCATCACCTGTAACCCAGACACCTTTAGCACCGTTTACCCGGTGCACACTTGCATTAGGCACAACCGGCAGGGGGGCAAGCCCGGGCAGTCCTACAGAGACCTCTGCCAATTCCCCGACAGGCGGCAGGGGTTCCGGCACATCATCAAACACAACTTTCGCCAAAATCTCCTCGGTAACTGCATCAGCCAGGGGCTCTACCAGAAGCACCCTGCCGGGCAGAATCTGACTGGCCTTTGAACGCAGGACGATCCGGGCTTGAAGACCAGGCCGCAGGCCGGAGGAGTCAAGCTGATTGAACCTGACATTGATCCAGACAGACTCAGGATTGATCAGCTCCACTACTGCCTGCCCTGCAACAGCCGTGGTACCAGGGTCAGCATTGCGTGCTGTGACCAGGCCATTCACCGGTGAGAAAAGCCGCAGACTAACCCGTTGTTTAATAACACCCTCACGGTCAGCCCTTGCAGCCAAAAGCTCCTGTCGTACTGCCTCGAGATTCGCCCGTGCTGAGGCAAGGCCAGCCCAGGCAACATCGCGTTCCTGCCTTCTCGATTCTACTGCCTCTTCACTTACAGATTGTGACTGCAAAAGTTTTTCGTAACGCTGTGCCTGGGTATCCGAATAGTTAAAGCGGGCAAGGGTGTCACGCTCATGGGCCTCTGCTGCCAGCACTGCAGACCCTGCCCGCCTGATAGCCGCATCCTGCGCAGCTACACGGTCGTCCAGATCCACCGGGTCCATTTCACCAAGCAGTTGGCCTGCCTTTACCCTGTCACCGATATGCACGTTTACGTTTTTAATCCGTCCGGGGATCGTAGGGCCGATACGGTAGGTATAACGGGCCCCGATAGTGCCAACTCCAAAAAGGGACGGTGAAACAGCGATATCTTCCACTGTCGTCACTGTCACAGGGACAAGGGCAAGCGGCCCTGAACGTAAGGCAACATATATTAAGAGTACAAGCAGGGGAACTATCACTGCCACTAAAGAGAGTTTTCTGATATTTATGGATAGTCTTGCCATATTATGCCCCCAGACCCCGGCGATAGATTGCGAACACTCCGGATGCTTCTCTACGCATATGATTTATGTCCCGTGCCAATAGTGACTGCATGATAAGGCCCTGCAGCATACCCACAAAGAGAGACGCAGCAGCATCCACATCAACATCCCCGGACAATTCGCCCTGGGATTTTCCCTGTCCGATTATCGTTCGAAGGCGCTTGCTATAATGCATGAGAAGCGTCTGGACCATGCGTTTGGCAGGCGTATCTTCAGCATGCTGAAGTTCGCCAAACAATATCCGCGGGACCCCCGGGTGCCGGGATATGAAATCAATGTGAGTCATGAACATGGCCTCCAGTGCTGCGATGGGTGACGCGGTCATTTGAACCGCCTTATCTGTCCTGGCAAGTAGCTGCACGGAAACCCACTCCATTACAGCCTGCCAGATCGAGTCCTTGTCCGGAAAGTGCCTGAAGATCGCCCCCTGAGTGAGGTTCATCCGTTTGGCAATAGCCGCTGTGGTAATGTCATTCGGGTTCTGCTCTGCAGCCAGTTCTACTACTGCATCAACAGTGGCTGCTCTCCGCTCATCAGCAGGAAGATATTTTGGACTAGCCTGCATGTCAGATCTCCAAAGATAGTAATTAATTACTATCTTATATCACAGAGTGTATCGTGTCAAGATATGACAGCCTCAAAGCATATTGTATTTTTTAGCACCAGGGCTTGACAGTTGGCTTACCGGGAGTTAATAATAAGCATACTTTTTTATGGATAATTTATTCCTGAAAGGGGGAAAAAGATGAAAAACCAATTATACCGTTGTCTTATTATTGCCGGCATTATCTTTTCTTTTCTGATTCCTGCCGGGGCAATTGCGCAGGACAGGGACAGGACCCATGACAGAGACCTTATTGAGTTGAAACAGCAGCTCCGTGATCAGGTCAGGCTCTCGCAGGAGGAGATTGACGCCGTGGATCCTGAACTGAGGGAGTGTCTTAATCTCAAGGGAAGCCACGTACAGATCAGGGAAATGGTGCAGGCTGCGGTGCAGAATAACTGCAAAGGCACATGCCTTGGTGAGATGCTAAGGAATATGAACCGTGCCATGTCACGGGGGCTCTCTGACAAAGAGGCACAGGAGATGGTGACTTCTGCGATGCGTGAACAGATTCAGGACCTGGAACAAAAGCGTCTTCAGCTGAATGATAAGGAGTTCGGAGACAGGGTACGGGAACGCATCGAAAATCGCCTTACAGAGAGAGAGCAGATGCAGAAAAGGATGCAGGAAAAGACGATGGAGCATGAAGGCATGCATCCGATGGACAGAGGAATGGATCAGAAGAGATTGGGGCCTGATGGCAGCGGCACCAAAGGCAGCGGCAATGGAAGTGGAAAAGGCAGCGGAAGATAATTAAGGTAAGCTTGAAAGTTTGAACTGGAGAGGATGGCGCCGGCGATAGCCATACAATCCAGATTAGGCCCCAGCCAAAACAATACAATCAAGAGGGGGTGATTTGCCTACTTATCCAGGCATCACCCCCGCCCCCAAATCCTCTTGATTTCTTCCAGTACAAATGATAATATCTGCCCTCACAGGAAGCGGTTAATCCCAATATTTCCCATCTCAATTGGGAAGAGACAACAGGAGTAAAATATGAACATTCATGAGTTTCAGGCAAAGTCGTTATTTTCGCAATACGGGATACCGGTCCCTTTTGGAAAGGCCGTATACTCTGTTGATGAGGCTGAGCAGGTTGCCAAGGAAATCAAGACTGATGTTGCTGTTGTCAAGGCCCAGATACACGCTGGTGGAAGGGGAAAGGCAGGCGGCGTCAAGCTTGCCAAAGATAAGAAGGATGTCGGAAAGTTCGCCAATGAGATTTTGGGCAAGGTGCTTGTAACCCATCAGACAGGCCCTGAAGGCAGGTGTGTCAGGAAGTTGCTGGTTGAAGAGGGTGTCAATATCGCGAAGGAGCTTTACCTGAGTCTCCTCGTGGACAGGACATACAGCCGGCCTGTCTTCATTACAAGCCTCGAAGGCGGGATGGAGATAGAAGAGGTTGCGGCACGGACACCGGAGAAGGTCATTAAAGAATACATTGACCCCTGTGCCGGCTTCCAGCAGTTCAACGGCCGCAATATGGCCTTCAAACTTGGCCTGGAGCCGGATATCATTAAGCAGTTTGTATCAATGGCAGGGAAGCTGTACAGGTTGTTTGTGGAAAAAGGGGCATCACTCGTTGAAATAAACCCCCTTGTCATTACAAAGGACAACAGGCTAATTGCACTCGATGCAAAAATCAGCTTCGACGACAATTCATTGTTCAGGCACGAGGACATCAAGGCATTCCGTGACCTTGATGAGGAAGAAGAGCTTGAGATTGAGGCATCAAAACACGGGCTGAACTATGTCAAGTTAAACGGCAACATAGGCTGTATGGTAAACGGTGCCGGGCTTGCAATGGCAACGATGGATGTTATAAAGCTCGCAGGGAGTGAGCCGGCAAACTTCCTCGATGTAGGCGGCGGCGCATCAAAAGAGACAGTAAAGCACGCCTTTCAGATACTCCTTGCAGATAAGAACGTCAAAGGTGTATTCGTTAACATATTCGGCGGGATAGTTCGCTGCGAGAGGATTGCCGGCGGCATCATGGAAGCTGCGAAAGAGGTAAAACTCACAGTGCCGCTTGTTGTAAGGCTGGATGGTACCAATGCGAAGGAAGGGCTTGAGATGCTCCGGAGTTCGGGACTGAACCTCGAGGTCGCATCCACCATATGGGAAGGGGCACAGAAGATCGTTAAGCTGGCTGGAAGCAGTAAATAATCTGTAAATTAATGAGAGGATATCAAAATGAGTATACTTGTCAATAAATCTACACGGCTTATGGTACAGGGGATCACAGGCAAGGAGGGTTCATTCCACACGAGTGCCTGCATGGAGTATGGCACCAATATAGTTGCCGGAGTTACCCCGGGCAAAGGGGGCATGGATTTTGAGGGTGTGCCTGTATTCAATACCGTGAGTGAGGCAGTTGCAGCAACGAAACCCAATGTCTCAATGATCTTTGTTCCTCCCGGATTTGCAGGAGATGCCATCATGGAGTCTGTTGATGCAGGCATCCCGCTTGTGGTCTGTATTACTGAAGGGATCCCTGTCAATGATATGGTGCAGGTAAAGAGATTCATGGCTGGAAGGAACAGCAGGCTTATCGGACCCAATTGTCCCGGCATTATCACACCCGAGGAATGCAAGATAGGGATAATGCCCGGCTTCATCCATAAAAAGGGACGCGTTGGTGTCATATCAAGAAGCGGCACACTTACTTATGAGGCGGTGTGGCAGATAACAAAGGTCGGCCTAGGGCAATCAACCTGCATTGGTATCGGAGGTGACCCTGTCAATGGAACAAACTTCATTGACCTCCTTGAGATGTTCCAGAACGACAAAGAGACAGATGCCATTGTCATGATAGGTGAGATCGGCGGCGACGCAGAGGAGCATGCTGCAGAATTTATCAGGAGTAATGTCTCAAAGCCTGTGATCGGCTTTATTGCAGGCATCACGGCACCACCAGGAAGGCGCATGGGACACGCAGGCGCCATTATATCCGGCGGAAAAGGGACAGCATCAGAAAAGATGGCTGCCATGGAAAAGGCCGGCATTAATGTCGTGCGTAACCCGGCCTTAATCGGTCAGACAGTAGCTGAGTCACTTCAGAAATCGTAATATCACATAATAGGACAAATAAAATAACCCCGTGCTTAATTACCTCATTGAAAGCCGGCCAGACAGGCCGGCGCTGCATATTTTTCCACAACCTATCCACAGATTATCCGCACATTTTCCACCATGTATCCACAAAATAATGGGTATATCGAATAAATAAATCGCAATATGTAGTTTTTTCCCCTTGACAAGAAATCCAAACAGGTGTAAACTTTTTTTCGCATTTTAGGATTTGATTTTTTAACTATTCTGAGCGCGAGCACCCACATATTTTTTCATAAATTAATCTATTTTCTTTTACAGGAGGTCTCTTATGCCCACAAGAGAAGTTTTAGCCCCGGTTTTTTCCCAGAACGCAATCAAAGTCCTTGAGAAAAGGTACCTTGCAAAGAATGACAAGGGACAGGTAACAGAAACACCTGCAGAGATGTTCAGGAGGGTTGCGCGGAACATAGCCCAGGCAGACTTCATCTATGACAGCAATGCAGGTGCGGCACAGAGTGAGGAAAAGTTCTACCAGCTCATGGTTAAAAAGGAATTCCTGCCAAACTCACCCACTCTGATGAACGCGGGCAGGGAACTTCAGCAGTTATCTGCATGCTTTGTCCTTCCTATAGAAGATTCCATGGATGGAATATTTGAATCCGTAAAGCAGGCCGCTATCATACACAAGTCCGGAGGCGGGACTGGCTTCTCCTTTTCAAGGCTGAGACCAAAGAACGATGTGGTTCGTACTACAGGCGGCATTGCCTCAGGCCCTATCTCGTTTATGAAGGTATTTAACCATGCAACTGAGGCTGTAAAGCAGGGTGGAACAAGGCGCGGTGCAAATATGGGCATACTGAGGGTAGACCACCCTGATATAACAGAATTCATAGATTGTAAGATCAATGAGAGTGATGTGACAAACTTCAATATAAGTGTGGCTGTTACTGATAAATTCATGGAGGCTGTTGCAAAAGATGAGTTGTATGACCTGTTAAGTCCGAGGACAGGGGAGCCGGTCTCAAAACTCCGCGCAAGGGAGATATTTGACAAGATAGCAAATAACGCATGGAAAAACGGAGAGCCGGGGCTGTTTTTCATAGATACGACAAACAGGGCAAACCCGACTCCACACGCAGGCGGCATAGAGGCTACAAACCCATGCGGCGAACAGCCTCTTATCCCGTTTGAGTCCTGCAACCTCGGCAGTATAAATCTTGAGGTTCATGTAACCCACATGGATGGGAGGGCTGTTGTTGACTGGGACAGGCTTGAGCGGACAGTCAGAACATCGGTTCACTTCCTCGATAATGTTATTGATATGAACCACTACCCTATTTCACAGATAGAGGAGGTTACAAAGGCAAATCGTAAGATAGGCCTTGGGGTAATGGGTTTTGCAAGGATGCTCTATAAACTTGGAATAGCATATGACTCAACAGAAGGGATAGAGTGCGCCCGCAATGTAATGCGGTTTATCAGGGACATGGGACACAGTGAGTCAGAGAGGGTGTCGGACAGACGTGGTGTATTCCCCAACTGGAAGGGCTCAGCATATGAGAAACAGGGGAAGAGGCTCAGAAATGCCTATATTACTACAGTCGCCCCTACAGGGACTCTTAGCATGATTGCAGACACATCCGGAGGTTGTGAACCTGAGTTCAGTCTTATATGGTATAAGAATGTAATGGGAGGAGAGCACCTTCCATATGTTCAGGAATCATTCATAGAAACCGCCATGTCTGAGGGATTCTGGAGCGAAGAGCTTATCAATAAGATAATAGCAAACCATGGATCGGTACGGGGGATTAGCGAAGTACCGGCAAAATGGCAGACTATTTTTGCTACGGCCCATGATGTTTCGTCCGAATGGCATGTACGTATGCAGTCTGCATTCCAGGAATACACGGACAGCGCGGTTTCAAAAACAATCAATATGCCTTTAGGCGCCACAATAGATGATGTTAAAGACGCCTATGTCCTCGCCTATAAACTCGGCTGTAAAGGGATTACAGTATACAGGGATGGCAGCCGCTCTGAACAGGTAATGAATGTAGGAAAGAGTGGGGACAAGGCCAGGACAGAGATAAATATCAAACAGGCGCCGGAAATTACTCAGCAGGATGACCGCAGGGAGACCAGGCCGTCGCTTCCTGTTATCGAACCAAGACCAAGGCCCAAGACCACAACCGGCGTTACAAATAAGATGAAGACATCCTGCGGCGACCTTTATGTAACTATCAATGAAGATGAAGACGGAAGGCCCTTTGAGGTGTTTTGCAACATGGGAAAGGCAGGCGGGTGTGAGGGCTCCCAGAATGAGGCTATTGGAAGGCTTATATCCCTTGCATTCAGGAGCGGCGTATCACCACAATCCATTATAAGACAGTTGATCGGCATAAGATGCAATCAACCGTATGGACTTGGCAAGAACATAATTCACTCATGCGCTGATGCGATTTCAAAGGCAGTGCTTGAGTACATGATGGCTAAACAGGAAAATGCCGGGCCTGAAGTGAATTTTCAGTTTGACAGGCGTATTGGGTCTGCATGTCCTGATTGCGGATGCGAGATGGAGTTCTCAGAAGGGTGTGAGAAGTGCCATTTCTGCGGCCACTCCAAGTGCTACTAAGCTAACCAGGGAAAAGAGGGTCAGATTTATCTCCTTTCCTCTTTTCTTCCAGGCTTGACACTGCTTGTCCTGACAGGCTATTCTGAGAATATGTTGTATGCAGACCATAGCCGCACCTTTGCACGGAACAAGTATGTCTATGCTGTCCTTTCGAGAAGGTCCAGGGGTATATCTATAGGTATAAACCTCAATCCTGACAGGGTGTGTAACTTTGACTGTATCTATTGTCAGGTTGACCGGACCAGTTACGTCCCTCAATTAAAGGTAGATATCAAATGCATCAGCACAGAGTTAAAAGAGACTATTGATTCAGTAATTTCCGGCAGATTGTATTCCATAGAACCGTTTGACAAGATACCAATAGAATTAAGACACCTCTCGGACATTGCGCTTTCCGGCGACGCAGAACCCACTACTTTTACAAATTTCTACGAAGTTGTTGAAGAGATCATTAAGGTCAAACAGGATGAAACCAGGCTCGTGCTGATAACAAATGCCTCCTGTCTGAACCGTTTAAAGGTTCAGGATGCAGTGGACCTGATGTACAGATACAACGGAGAGGTATGGGCCAAGCTGGATGCAGGCAGTGAGGATTTCTTCAGGAAGATATCACGAAGCAACATTGAGTATTCAGATATACTGGGCAATATAATCCTGACATCAAGGAAACATCCTGTCGTCATCCAAAGCTGTTTCTGCAGGATTGAGGGTACGCCTCCTCCCCCTGATGAGATCACTTTATATTGTAAAAGGCTGAAAGAGATAGTGGATCATGGCGGGAGGATACGCCTGGTGCAGTTATACACTGTAGCAAGACCGCCTGCCGAAAAATATGTCACCCCCCTGACAGAGGGTGAGCTTGATTCAATTGCACTGGAGGTCAGGGAAACCACAGGTTTGACTGCAGAGATATTCCCCTGACTTCAATTTAATACGTTAAACTTAATTCCCAACTTCCATCTTCATTAACACCTTAATCCCTGCTTCATTTCTGACATCATCTATCCAGGCATAACCAAGAGCCCCGGCGGTTTTCATAATAGCCTGAATCATCTCAGAAGATGTCCCTTTGGCTGCGGGCGGCATAATGCCCTCCTGGAAAAACTTCTTTATCCAGTATGCCTTATACCCATCAATAGTACTCCCCATCACCCTTTCTATAAACATTTTCCTGATTGCCTCATCTCTTTGCTCCATGGGTCTAATCTTAATATTCCCGTCTATTGTCTTTTCACCCAAATATATATCCTTCACAACAGAGACAGAGATTGAATTCATTGGATATTCTCTGTTTGCTATAACGGCGAGTTCCCGAGCAAAGACATCTGCACAGAGAATAACTGACAAAATCAATGCGGTTGATCCGGCAACAAATATGAATTTTGCATCTTTCATCTAAACACCAGGTTCGCTAAAAGGCAATGGCCCACTGTAACGCAAATTCATTCCAGTCTTTGTTATCCCTTTTAACAGCCCTAACCTCTCCTTTTAAAGAACTCATGTAGGAAATATTATACCTGACCCCGAGCGTGGTTTTGGTAACATCCTTAGTATTAAGTGTCTGAAAATATGGATCACTTTCATTTATTAACATTTTATCATATAAAATATACGGAACCCATTTTTCTGTAAGATTATATGTGATCAACCCAAAATACGCGCTACTGTTGTAGTTCTTATCTGATTCTGCTCGGTTGCCAATGTTAAAATACTCTCCCGCCAAATTGACATTACCCGGAGAATATGTAAAGGCAGCTACATATATTTCCTGATTGACATCAGCCATTAAGGGGGGCGTTGCAGTATCATCTTTCACTCTGGAAAAATGGCCTGACACGCCAACCTTGAGGTCCTCTATCATAACCGGACATATGGCAGCATTAAAACTGACGGCCTTCCCAATATTATTATCAGAGGTATTATTAGGATTAAGCACCTTATTACTGCCTGACAATACAATCTTTGGCCCGTTGGCAACCTGGATACCATATTCCAGCAACCCGGCTGAAGTCCTTGAACGTCCGGTAACCCAGGCTCCAACTGAGTGAGCAGGAAAGATGCCCCCTTCGAACTCGAACCTGAGCGCCTCCGGCCTCAGGATTGTGGGCTGGAGTTGTTTCCCATGGTGGTACGATGTATTCCAGAAACCGAGTGGTGTATGGAACCTGCCAACCCGTAATTTCAGTTGATCACTGAAAACATAGCCCAGGTAAAGCCTCTCTGCATTTATACTACCTGTGGTAGTCACTATCAACTCCGAAAGGAGCTCCACTTCATCCAGTGATTCTGCAAAATAAAGATCAACTGCGCCAAAAGCAAAACTGCCGTTTCTGTACCTGTCGCTGTCTGCATCCTTTGTACTCTTGGTTAAAGAGGTATCGGCAAACCCCTTAAACTCAAAGGCATGGCTGACGGAAAAAGCCTGTGCGGAAATAGTGATAACCATAATGAATGCCTGCAAAACTCGCCTCATATCTTCTCCGTTCTCTCTTTGGCATACTGCATCAATTAATTCCCTACCTCTATCTTTAATAATACCTTTACCCCTGAGTCCTTCTTAACATCATCAATCCAGATATAGCCGACAGCCCCTTTGGTCTGACTGATCACAGTAAGCACCTCAGAGGGTGTCCCTTTTACTGCAGGCGGCATCACACCTTCCTGAAAAAATTTCTTTATCCAGTAAGCCTTATATCCGTCCATTGAACTACCCAGAACCCTTTCTATAAACCTGGACTTTATCTCCTCATCCCTCTGCTCCATGGGTTTTATTTTTATTCCCCTTTCCGATGTCTTTTCGCCAAGGTAAATATCTTTTACAGTAGTGGCAGAGATTGAATCAGATGGGTAATCTTTATTGGCTATGATAGCAAGTTCCCTCGCGTAGGCACTTGCATAGATCGTCCCTGACAACAGCAATATAATAAGTCCGGACAAAAGACCAAATTTAACATTAGTCATTTATACCCTCCTGTTTGCAAACCGTATATCTAAGCCATCAACCAGGATCAGCTAAAATGCAAGGGCCCACTGCAGTGCAACTTCGTCCCAGTCTTTTCCACCCTCATCAATGATATTTCTGTATTCCCCCTTCAAGGAGCTCCTGTAGCTAATGTTATAGCGCAGCCCCAGGGTCATTTCTTTATTATCTATGCCTGCCTGTAATACACTCATATAGGGATCATCGTCTCCAACTGAAAGCTTTTCATACATTAAGTAAGGCTCCCACTTCTCTTTTATCGAATATTTTATCAATCCGTAATAGGCCGTGTTCGTAAAATCACCCGCCGATTTACTTTTATCTTCAATCCTGAAGTACTCTGCAGCCATACCAAGGGGGCCTTTTGTATAGACTGCGGACAGGGCATATATTGTCTGGTCAACGTCTATAGTAACAGGATCATCATTACTGGTTACCTCAGCAATATGTCCGGAGACACCAAGCTTCAGCCCTGCTATCACAGACGGCGATATGGAAACATTAAAGGCCGCCGACTTGCCAATGTTATTGTCAGAAGTATTGTTTGGGGTAAGCACAGCTTTGCCCAGGTCAATCATGGGTCCGTTGCCCAGCATAGCAGAATAGTCTACAGCACCTGCCCTCGTATTCACACGGCCCAGCAGATTCACGCCTACAACGTGAGTGGGAAGGATGCCTCCGGCATCGTCGAATGTCAGAAACTTCGGCCTTTCAATCGTTGGCTGAAGCTGGACACCATGATGATAGGCAGTATTCCAGAAACCAAGAGGAGTATGAAACCTGCCCATACGAAGCTTTGCTGCATCATTAAAGGTATATCCAATCGTAAGCCGCTCAATATCCAGTTCATCACCTTCTTCAATTAATGTCTCAATCAATATTTCCACATCTTCCACAACCTCCGCTACATACAGATCAAGGGAACCAAAGGCAAAATCCCCGTTTCTATGCGCATCAGCATCTTTGGTGCTCTTTGTGAAGGAAACATCGGCAAACCCTTTAAATTCAAAGGCATAAACACAGGGAAGACCAGCAACAAATATCAGTGCCAGCAATGAGACAATTTGTGCAATCATTTTCATGCGCTTTCCTCCTCAATTATTTCTAACACAACTAAAATATCAAATTCAACAAAAATCATTCAACACAATAACCCGATTTAATGAAAAAAATCAATAAATTAGAATATGTCATGACACTACGTCAATTAAGCACATTATTGACCAGCTATGCTGCAGCAAGCAGCTCTATTGTGGACTCACAAAAACGATTCTAAGGTATCCGGTTCAGTGAGGGGTGGAGAACACGCAAAGTCTTTACAAATGTAGACAGTGACTTTTCCAGTCTCCTGACGCTTGCCTCTTGAAAATTGAGGTGCGCATTCTTCCCCCTGATTTGTCTCATCAATAAGAAAAATTACCATTTCAGGGGCATACGACTCTCTTATTTTACTCAACATCATCTTTGCTCTTTCGCTGTCTCTGTTTCCAATGACAGTAACCTCTGTAACACAAGCAAGATTAAACATGGCAGACGAAAGTATTGAGGCATACTTAAAGGGAGACGATAAAGCTTCATTGTAATACAGCCTTATCGTCTCCTCAGCCAATGCCTTGTACCTTATGTTATCCCTGTATAGAGAAAGCCTCAGCAGATTCATGGCAGCAATTCCATTTCCGGAAGGTATTGACTGATCAGTGCCTGTCTTAAGCCTGTAAAACAGTCTGTCAGGATCAGCTGCTGCACTGAAAAAACCACCACCGTCATGATCCATGAAGATATTAATCATCGAATCTGTCATTTCTTCCGCCAATTGGAGATATTTTCGATCAAAAGTCACCTCAAACATATCAATGAGAGCTGACGCAAGGAATGCATAATCATCCAGGTTTCCGCTGATCTTTGCCGACCCATCCTTCCAGACATGAAGGAGTCTACCATCCCTTAACCATAAATTGGATATAATAAAATCGGATGATCTTACAGCAACATCAAGATATTGATTGAGACCTGTAGTCCTGTACGCATCAGCAAAGGCAGATATTGCCAGTCCGTTCCAGCTTGTTATCACCTTTGTATCCTGAAATGGCCTCTCCCTCACCCCCCGCTCTGCAAACAGTTTCTCTTTTCCTTTTGCAATTATGCAAAGGAGCTCATTGTCCGGTCTGTCAAATTCATGGGCGAGGGCCTTCAGCCCCCTGTCAACATGCAATACGTTTCCACCCTCAATATTTCCTTCATCTGTAACTCCGAAATATCTAATCACCACATCCGAATCCTCACCAAGGCATGCTGATATCTCATCCTGGGACCAGACATAGAATTTTCCTTCCACCCCTTCACTGTCAGCATCCTCAGACGCAAAGAATCCCCCCTCAGGATGTTTCATATCACGCAGCAGATAATTAAGGGTTTCTTCGGCAATTCGCCTGTAAAATGGATTTTTGGTAATCTTAAAGACATCAAGGTAAATCCTTGAGATTATCGCATTATCATAGAGCATTTTTTCAAAATGAGGTATCTGCCACCTTTCGTCAACAGAGTAACGGTGGAATCCGCCTCCAAGCTGGTCGTATATTCCGCCTTCAGCCATCTGATGAAGTGTCTTCTCTGCAGCCTCAAGTATCATGCTGTCATTATTCCTCCTGTATAGCCTGAGGAGCAATGACAATTGTATTGCAGACGGGAACTTGGGGGCTGAACCAAAACCACCGTGAGAAGGATCATAATCCCTGAGAATAGATGATGCAGCAGACTCCGCCTCAGCAATCTTCAGTCCATCACCCGACGGACTCTTTAAAGTAATCCGTTTTAAGACACCGGTCAAATCCTCAATCGTACTTTCCAGCGCCCATTTTCTGCTTTTGTACGCATCCGAGACTGCGGCAAGGACATCCGGAAAGGCCTGTTGTCCATACCTTTCTTCAGGCGGAAAGTATGTACCTCCAAAAAAGGGCTGCCTCTCCGGTGTAAGAAATACTGTCAAAGGCCAGCCACCCCCTCTGCCGAGGATTTGCATCGCATACTGATATAGCTCATCTATATCCGGGAACTCTTCCCTGTCAACCTTAATATTTACAAATAACCTGTTCATCAGGCCGGCAATTTTTTCATCTTCAAAAGACTCCTTCTCCATAACATGGCACCAGTGGCATGCAGAATATCCTATGCTCAGAAGAACTGGCATATCGTCCGCCCTGGCCTTCTGAAATGCCTCATCCCCCCACGGATACCAGTCTACAGGATTGTGGGCATGCTGAAGGAGATACGGGCTGGTCTCGTTAATCAATCTGTTTGTGTATTTATAATTCACCACAGGATATCCTCATGCATTGAGACCTGAATATTTCTCAATCAATCTTATCAAAAGGGTAAGCAGCAGCGGCCCTAAAAAGATCCCTGCAAATCCAAAGGCAGACATACCTCCTATTATACCGATAAATGACAGGATCACATGAAATCCGAGCCTCTTGCTTATGAAATATGGCCTTAAAAAATTGTCTATCATCCCAACCGCAAGTATTCCCCATATAATCAGGAATATCCCTCTTCCTGTCATGCCGTAGTAAATTAAATAAATGGACGCTGGTCCCCACACAATGACCGTGCCTGCAAAGGGGACAATGGCCGTTATAAACATGATTGCGCCGAAAAGCACCGGCGCCGGAAGACCCGTAACCCAGAAGCCTATTCCACCAAGCAGCCCCTGCAGCATTGCGGTGAAGACTACTCCATAGATCACCGCCCTGATGACTTCCCCTGTCTCTCTGACAAAGATCTCAACATCCGCTGAAGGTACAAGCGGCGAATCCATGAGTTTTTTTATAAAACTCTCTCCGTCCCGGAAAATAAAATACAATATAAGTACGGCAACACTCATCTGAAACAGGATAGAAAGCGCATCACCTGTCGCTGAACTCACATAGCCGGCGATAAACTTGCCTGCATCTCTTGAACCAGATATTATACTTTCTTTCAGGCCTGCATCTTCTACAGGGACAAGTTGCGATATCCTGTCCAAAATAAAAGGGATCTGAGGATAGACCTTCTCATACATATAAGAAACCTGTGTAACAAGAGATGTTATAATGAAGGCAGAAGGTACAAGGAAAAAGAGGAGCACACATGCAACACTAATCAGTGAACTTAGCATCCCCTTTCCTCTGAAGACGAGTCTGAGTTTTCTATTAAGAGGCCAAAAGGTCACTCCGGCTATCACTGCCCAGAGTATGGCCTTATAGAATGGCTTAAATACGAGGTGTGCACCATATAATACAAGGACAGATATAACAACAAGGACTACGGCGGTAACTTTCTTGCGGTCTATCTCCACAGCCAGCCCCCTGGTGACAGGAAACAGGGTATCAGATACAATCCTAAATTTCAAATGAATCATCACAGGCGGCATCTCGGGCGGCTTCCTTGACAACAGATACCTCATGGTTTATTCTACGCGTAAGTGCGGAAAATTTATAACTTTTTAAGTTCAATCAGATTAGCGGTTGCAATCTTTTTTTTGTTGGCTGCAGGTTCAATAGCAGGAACTTTTGTTGATCAGGAAATAAACGACGTCTACCATAGCTGGTGGTTCTCAGGTCTCCTCGTGCTGCTGGCTGTAAACCTTGCCGTTTGCCTTTCAAAGAGGCTGCCTTCCATATGGAGGACATATTCTAATGTTGATTGCGATTTCACCCATAACCTTATACTGAACTTCAGGCATCACACATCATTACATTTCGAAGGAACTGTGCATGAAGCAAACAGACAAGTTGAAGCATCCCTCAGGAAGAGGAAGTATAAAATTTGGTTTGAAAATTACCACGACAAAATCTCCATGTTTGCAACAAAAGGTGCCATAGGCAGACTTGGGCCGGTAATAAGCCATGTCAGCATCTTCCTCATTCTGACAGGGGCTGCATTAAGCAGTGCAACCGGATTCAGGAGTCCCCTCCCTGTCTATAAAGGCATGCCTGTTAATGTGCCCCATGGTAACTTCTCAGTCGTCCTTGACAAGTTCTGGGTAGACTACTATGAAAATGGCAAGATTAAAGATTACTTCAGCACCCTCTCCATCATTGACAACGGAATAACCGTTCTGACCAGAACTGTCCAGGTAAATGAACCTATGCATTACAAAGGCATATGGTTTTATCAGAGCAGTTACGGCAAGACAGAATATCATTCTGATGGCGAGTTTATGCAAATAACCGGCAGGGAAAGCGGCAATGTATTTAATGATGCAGCACTTCTTCAGATAGCGAAAGACCCTGGTGTGAATATTGTGTGGGTGGGGAGCGGCCTTCTGATGGCCGGACTTTTTACATCCTTTTTCATATTCCACAGGAGGCTCTGGGTCAGGATCGAACCTTCTGAAAACAGTTCAGTAATTTATATTGGCGGACTGTCAAATAAGGATATTACAGGATTTGAAAGGGAAATGGACAACCTGATTTGTGATATACTAAGGCATCAACGTACCAGAGGAGGCTGACAATGGATTACTCTCACATATCTGTCTTTGTTGCTTTTTCAGCAGGATTCCTGTCATTTGTATCACCCTGTGTCCTGCCGCTGGTACCATCTTTTGTAACTTACATAACAGGACTGACCTTTGAAGACATTACAGCAACTGAAGAAAAAAACAGGGTACGGTATATAACTATCACCAACTCCCTTGCATTTATAGCCGGATTTTCTTCTGTATTCGTTCTCCTTGGCGCCTCTGCAACTTATATAGGCGCGGTCTTTCTTTCATACCAGGATATTGTTCAGAAAACAGGCGGCATCCTCATTATACTGTTTGGATTATACATAATGGGTGTAATTAAATTAAGCTTCCTGTCTGCTCAGAAAAAGTTTCATATAGAGAACAAACCAGCAGGTCTTATAGGTTCGTTCCTGGTAGGAATGGCATTCGCGGCAGGATGGACACCATGCGTCGGGCCTATACTCGGTTCAATCCTTCTGTATGCAAGCACGACCGGATCTATCACTAAAGGCATGGGGCTCCTGGCTGTATATTCTCTTGGACTTGGACTGCCACTCTTCATCTCGGCCCTTGCGATAAATTCATTTCTGGCGACATTTAAGGTCCTCTCCCGTTACATGAGGTGGATAACGATTCTTAGCGGGGCATTCCTCATCATTGTAGGGATAATGATATTTACAGATTCATTCACATATCTCACTTCCTGGTTTCAGAAACATGGAATCGGGTGGAGCCTTGAGTAAGAAATGCACCCTATACTCATAAAAATAGGTTCTATTGAGATACGATATTATGGGGTCATGATTGCCCTTGCCTTTATCGCAGGGGCGATAGTCGGTGAAAAAGAGGCCAGGAGAAAGGGGTTTCAGTATGGCGTGGTCTATGACCTTCTTTCATATCTCCTTGTTGCAGCAATCATAGGGGCGCGTCTATACTATGTACTTTTCGCTGATCTTTTATGGTTTATTTCTCACCCGATGGAGATACTTGCCATCTGGAAGGGGGGGCTATCGCTTCACGGCGGAGTGCTGGGGGGAGTGCTTGCCGGTATCTGGTACTGCAGGAAAAAGGGGCTTCCTGTCTGGAAATTCACTGATGTTCTTGCACCTTCGATAGCGCTTGGGCAAGCTATCGGAAGGATAGGCTGCGCCATGAATGGATGCTGCTTTGGCAGACCCACAACCCTTCCATGGGGTATAATTTTTACTAACCCTGACTCCATTGCCCCCTCTGGCATACGGCTTCACCCGACACAGATATATGAATCATTGATGAGCTTCGGACTCTTTCTGGTTTTGTGGTATATGAGGAAAAAGACACCCTTTGACGGACAGCTGTTTATCACTTATCTAATAGGATATGGGGTAATAAGATTTTTCCTTGAATTCTTCAGGGGAGATTCGTTATTATTATTCAACTTGATACCAGTTCCTCATGCTGTTAGTGTCGTAATAATTGTTTTGGGAATTATTCTCTACAGATACAGGAGCAAAGCAGTCAGTACTTTATGATGCAGGTATACGATGTTATAGTAGCAGGGTCCGGTCCTGCAGGCGCCACAGCCGCTTATAAACTTGCAAAGGCAGGCCACAGTGTCCTTATCCTCGAACGGGACAAGCTCCCAAGGTACAAACCCTGCGGAGGCGGCCTTTCACTTAAGATTAACCGTATCCTTGACATAGATATCAGTGACCTAATAGAGGCCACGGTCAACGGCGCATACTTCAGCTATGGACATAAAGAGGGCACCCGCCTCATGTCTGAACAACCGGTGGCGTATATGGTAATGCGTGATAAGTTCGACTCCCGGCTGACTTATGAGGCTGTAAAGGCAGGGGCTACACTTCTAACAGGTAAAAAGGTGGCGGGTATCGCTGATAATAAATCCGGATATGATGTATTTACGAATGGGGAAACCTTTTCAGGAAGATATGTAGTTGGGGCTGACGGAGTAAATGGGGCAGTACGCAAATATATTCACCCAAAATCCGTCAGGACCATAGCCGCCTCAATAGAGGCAGAGATTGAGGTAGACCAGACAGTGCTTGATCAGCATTCAAATTATGTACATATAGATTTTGGGGTCATACCATACGGGTATGCATGGGTCTTCCCCAAAAAGGGGATGTTGTCTGTAGGCATCGCAGGATTTAAGGGTGTCGTAAAGAGGCCTAAAGAGTTCTTTGATACCTTTATTAATGGACATGCTGCATTGTCCGGATTAAATAGATTTTCATGCAGGGGCTACCCGCTCCCCCTCTTCAGGAATCAGCAATTACTTGCAAAAGGGGGAGTCCTTCTGACCGGTGACGCCGGCAATCTCGTAGACCCTTTTTTCGGAGAGGGGATATATTATGCGATCAGAAGCGCACAACTCGCATCATCAGTAATATCTGACAGTATTCGCAATGGGAACACCGACCTGAGCAGATACGACAAACTTCTCAGCAATGAGTTATACCCTGAGTTCAGGGCAGCGCAGAAGGTCTCACAATTTGTTTATGCATTTCCGAGGGTCTGGTATGACATACTGACTGAGAGGCCGGAGCTCGCAGAGATGTACTTCAATGTTCTCAGAGGCAAGAGCAGGTATGAGCTATTTATGAAGGATTTAAAGGCCATAGGTGGATCGCTTGTCAAAACAGCAATCAAGAAAGGTATTGTACGTTTGTTTCGTTAGCTGATTATGAAAGCTATACAGTGCATTTCCATTTGCAAGGCATACCGTCACTATGAAGTACTGAAGGACATTTCCCTTGAAATCAACCCCGGTGAATGCTACGCACTTTTTGGCCCAAACGGGGCAGGAAAGACAACACTGCTCAGGATCCTTGCAACCATCCATCGTCCTTCAGGTGGTCAGTTCATAATTGACGGGCACGATGGGGTCCGCGAGAAAATCAGGGTGCGGGAGTCATTGTTTCTGATAGCCCATGGTTCTTATCTCTATGATGACCTGAGCGCTGTCGAAAATATTCGTTTTGCTGCCGGCCTCCGCGGGAAAGGCCCATCTGACCGTGAAATTAAGCTCGCACTCGACCGGGTTGGAATAGGTGCATTCTCGGAGCTCAGAACCCGTTATTTTTCTGCAGGGATGAAAAAGCGACTGTCCATTGCAAAATCAATCCTTATCCGGCCACAGGTACTGCTGATGGATGAACCATACGCATCACTTGATGAAAAGGGACAGCAGATGGTCAATAATTATCTCAGTGAAATTACCAGATCAGGCGGAACAGTCTTTATGACGACTCATGACCGGGCACGCACCGCTGAAGTAGCCCATCGCGCCGGCGTCCTGACACAGGGAATACTCAGCGAGATTCCGGTACAACTGTTGAAAGAGATACATGATATTTTTTAAAGTAATCCGGTGGATCGTCTGGAAAGACCTGTTAAGCGAGATACGGAGTCGTGAAAACATCTCATCAATGTTTTTTTTCGCGCTGATTGTAATCCTGATATTCAGTTTCAGCCTGTCAATGGATCAGGAAATTGCAGCAGAAATAATACCGGGGATTTTATGGATCGCATTCAGTTTCACAGGAATCATCGGTTTGGGGAAATCCTTTCTGGTGGAAACCCAGAACGACTGCATGGAAAACCTACTTATGGCCCCGATACCGAAGGGGGCTGTCTACATTGGGAAGCTGCTTGGGAATTTTCTATTTATGTTCATTGTCGAGATCATCCTTTTCCCCCTGTTTATCATCTTTTTTAACCTCGACATACTTGGACAGATCCCTATGATTATGTTAATATGTTTCCTTGGCACGCTTGGCCTTTCGGCCATGGGAACCCTTCTCTCAGCCATGACGGTTCAGATCAAGGCAAGGGAGGTTATGTTCCCGCTGATGCTGCTCCCGCTTGTTGTCCCGGTAATTATAGGTGCGGTTGAGGCAACGAAGGGCGCGCTGAATGGAGACCCGCTAAAGCTTTATCAGCAGTGGCTGCAGCTGCTTACTGTATTCGATATTGTTTTTCTGATTGTGTCGTACTGGTTATTTGAGTTTATACTGGAGGATTAGGTTTAAATGAATAAATTGATTCAGTGGATGAGACGCCTTGAAGGATGGTTCGGACTTGCAACAGCCATTTTTCTTGCAGTTGGACTGTATATGTCCCTCATCTCTTCTCCGCCGGATTACTATCAGGGAGAAATCGTCAGAATAATGTATGTCCACGTACCATTTGCCCAAACCTCGCTCCTTTCATATCTGGTGCTGTTTATTGGAAGCATCTGGTACCTGTGGAAAAAAGACAGTGTGATCGACAACCTCAGCCATGCAACTGCCGGTATTGGGGTATTCTTTACTGCCGGAGAACTGGTTACCGGGTCCATCTGGGGAAAACCGGCATGGAATACCTGGTGGTCATGGGATGCACGGATGACATCCGCCTTAGTCCTTCTCCTGATATTGGTGGCCTATCTGATGCTGCGGGTGTTTATGGATGACAGGGATAAAGAGGCCCGCTATGCCGCAATACTCGCCATTGTCGGTTTTATAGACCTGCCGATAGTTTATTTCTCTGTAGAATGGTGGAGAACTCTTCATCAGCCACTCTCTGTCTCTCAAAGGGGGCTTGCCATTTCACAGGAAATCCTGATACCATTGATTGTGATGACTATCGGATTCTACCTGCTCTTTACCTACATGGTAATGGTCCGGACCAGGATGCTTTACCTGGGGCACCTCCTCGAAGCCAAGAAAGGACGTTTTCTGAGTCAGGCGCATCTATGAGCAGGGTAAAGACTTTGTTTTACATTAGATGGGGTATTATACTCCTTGTCATATTTACAATTGCTGTTTTGGGATACCAGAGATATCTGCGGGATGTGGCCAGTCTCACACCGGATCAGATTCTTGAGCACCCTTCCAATGAAACAGTGCGGATAAGCGGGATGATCCAGGGTGGCAGTCTGACCAGGGAAGATGACGGCCTGAGTGCGTCATTCAGTCTTCAGGGTAACAACAGGAGCCTTATTGTCCGCTACCACGGTCAGGACACCGATTCACTAAGAGACCTCAAGGTAGTTGTAGTTACCGGAAGGATGAATACCAAAACAGCAGAATTTGAAGGCGAGGCCCTTTCCCTCGTTCCCAACTACGGATTTGTGGCAGTTTCGTATCTGCTGGGCATATTGCCAACCTGCCTTTTCCTGTTTTTGATGGAACGAAAGCTTCGCTTACTATACACAGAGGTTAAAGAGGCAAAGCTCTACGAACCGGAGGTCATGTAGTTTGACAAAAGGCAGAAAGATTGGCATTGGCGTAAGCATTCTCATTATTGCAGGAGCGCTTGGATATCTTGCGCTTGGAAACTTCGGGGAAAATCTGATCTATTTTTATACCCCATCGGAGATCCGTACGCTTTCCCCTGATTATTACGGCAGGAAGGTTCGGGTAGGAGGAATGGTTGTAATGGGAAGCCTGAAAGTCATTCCCAATACCCTTCGTATGAACTTTGACCTCACTGACGGTGCTGAGACAATCCAGGTAGCCTTTGAAGGTGTGCCTCCGGACCTCTTCAAGGAGGGGACCGGGGCTGTTGCAGAGGGCTATTGGGACTCCGGCAAAATCTTTCACTCCAATATGATTATGGCCAAACATTCAGAAGACTATATGCCAATAGAGATGAAACGGGCAGGTGTGGAGCTGCCAAAGAAGGACTTTATAAAATCACTGCAGGAATAGATAATTTATGCAACACTGGAAATACACAGTATGATGATAGAGCTCGGTTACTTCGCTGTAATCACTGCACTAATGGTATCCATAGCCGGAATAATCATCCCTGTTGCCGGCCTTTGGACAGTAAATAACAGCTTGATACGGGCCGGACGGCAGATTGTCACAGTAAACTTCCTCCTGATTTCACTTGCCTGCGGAACCCTTATTTACTCCTTCCTGATGCGCGACTTCTCGGTGAAATATGTTGCAATGAACTCCAACAGCCGGCTGCCTGTCTTCTATACAATTGCAGCCCTTTGGGGAGGACATGAGGGTTCTCTGCTGTTCTGGACATGGATCCTTAGCGCTTTTGCCGCCCTTGCCGCATGGATCCACTGGAAGAAACACCCTGCAACTATCCCGTACCTTATAGCTATCGAGTCCGCAGTAACAGCCGGGTTCCTTGCACTCATTGTATTTCTGTCGAGTCCCTTTGAGCGCATATTTCCCGCCCCTTCTGAAGGCATGGATCTGAATCCCCTGCTGCAGGACCCGGGCATGGTGTTTCATCCGCCTTTTCTTTATCTCGGGTATGTAGGTTTTTCCATTCCATTTTCCTTTGCCATGGCAGCCCTTCTCTCCGGCCGGCTGGGGGAAGAATGGATTCGGTCAACCCACCGGTGGACACTCCTGTCCTGGATCATGCTGACATTCGGCATCCTGATGGGAGGATACTGGGCCTACTACGAATTGGGTTGGGGAGGGTACTGGGCGTGGGACCCGGTTGAAAACGCATCTTTTATGCCGTGGCTGGTCGGAACCGCATATCTTCACTCTGTGATGGTTCAGGAAAAGCGTAAGATGTTCAAGGTCTGGAACCTCTTTTTGATTATCGTGACATTCTCTCTCTCTCTGCTTGGGACATTCCTTGTTCGAAGCGGGATACTCTCTTCTGTTCATGCCTTCGCAAATGATCCCGGAAGAGGTGTGTATATACTGATTTTTATGTCCGCTGTACTGCTCTTCTCCTTCGGCACTCTCATCATACGGTCAAACCTGCTAAAGACAAAAATCGAAATGGATTCTATCGTATCCCGCGAGTCAGCTTACTTATTCAACAACCTTTTCCTGCTCATAGCTACTGCAACTGTATTTCTTGGAACACTATACCCCCTGCTCGTTGACACCCTGTACGGGACAAAGGTAACTGTTGGCGCCCCTTACTACAACAAGGTCTTCATGCCCATCGTCCTGATTATACTTATTCTGATGGGGATTGCGCCAATGATCGCCTGGCGTAAGGCCTCAGCGGAAAACATACGCAGGAACTTTCTGATACCATTAATAGCCGGTTTGGCCAGTGCAGCTATTTTCGCCATCTTTGGCATTAGAATGGCTTATCCTTTGATTATAGTGTTTATTGCCTGTTTTGTCTCCGCAACAATCATAATTGACCTGTATAAAACCAGCTCCTACTGGTCAAGTCATTCCGGAGTAAGTCTTCCAGCCGGCATTTATAAGGCATGGCACCACAATCAGCGGCGCTACGGCGGGCTTGTAACCCACATTGGAGTCCTGGTCCTCATACTCGGAATAGTCGGATCATCTGCCTACAAACTGGAAAAGACCGTTATGCTGAAACCAGGAGATGAGTTCAAGCTTGGAAGCTACTCCTACAAGTTCCTGGGGATTCAGGATGCGGCAGGAATCAACTGGCGCGGTGTTGAGGCCCTGTTTAATGTCTATGAGAAAGATCGTTTTGTAGCAGAGATGCGGCCCCAGAAGCGCCAATATATGGGCGGTTCTCAAATGCCGACGACAGAGGCTGCCATCGAACCTCGCCGTATGGGAGATCTATACCTCTCACTCAGTGAAATCACAGAGGAGGGATGGATCACGGTTATGGCCTTTCAGAATCCTTTAATCCACTGGATCTGGTATGGCGGCGGGATCATGGGTCTGGGTGTAGTCCTGATACTCTTTAAGAGAAGGCGGAGGGATTCATAATGAAAGGGTGGCATGTCGCAATTATTATTGCCCTTATCGGGATCATAGGGCTTTTTTACGCAGGACTCGGCCGTGACCCGCGCAGCATCCCCTCAGTACTTGTCGGAAAAGAGGCACCCCCATTTTCAGGTCCGGATGTCCAGACCGGCGAAAACCTTTCCCTCAGTTCATACAAAGGGAAGGTAGTAGTCCTTAATTTCTGGGCATCATGGTGTCAGGAATGCAGATTGGAGCATCAGGCACTCCTCTCCATAAATGGACAGTTCAGGAGTCATCCTGATTTCGTAATGCTTGGCATTGATTACCAGGACCAGCCAGGGGATGCAATAGCCTTTCTCAGTTCCTTCGGCAGCACCTATCCCCATGTAAGGGATATCAAAGGCACAATCGCAATTGATTATGGTGTATATGGGGTGCCTGAAACATTTGTTATAGACAGACAGGGAATTATTCGTTTCAAGTATGTCGGTCCGATAATGGGGCCTGTCTATTCACAAATGACTGAACAAATCATACGCCCTCTCTTAGAGGGCAGGGAGCCTCAACGTTCATGAAGAAAGTTATATGGATTGTCTCATTCCTCCTTCTGTTCACTGCTGCAACCGTCATCAGGGCTGAAATAAGGGATGAGACTGACCTGGATGCAAGGACAAGGGATGTGGCAAAAACACTTCGATGCACAGTGTGCCAGAATGAATCCATCTGGGACTCCAAAGCTGACCTGGCAAAGCAGATGAGAGAGGTGGTCAGGGAACGGCTTGCGCAGGGCCAAAGCCCGGAAGAGATCCAGGCATATTTTCAAAGCCGCTATGGTGACTATATACTGCTCGAACCACGAAAGTCCGGATTGAACTGGCTCCTATGGGCAGGCCCGTTCGTCCTGCTTATCGTTGGAGGGGTCATCCTCTACATTGTTATGCGCCGCTGGGTCTCAGGGACAAAGGATACCAGCGTTGAAGAAATGCCTGCACTGGATGAGGCACACCGCAGACGAATCGAAGAAGAGCTGAAATCTTTCGACAAATAATGGAGGCGCATTAGAAAATGTTCATTGTTTATGCAGCAGTGCTTATAATAATTGTACTGCTCCTGATTGCATGGCCGCTATTTAGAAATAGCAGGCGTCAGCCCCTGTCTCAGGCTGACGCCGCAACAGGAGACGCAGCAGCAGATCTGGAAACAGAAAAAGAGAACATACTCGCATCAATCAGGGATCTGGAGGCTGACATCCAGGGCGGAAAACTCTCTCCGGCCGACTATAAACGGCTCAGGGATATGGAAGAACACCGTCTTGCTGAAATACTTGACCGGATAGACAGCATAGAAGCAGCAGAAGATGAAACGCCTGAACGACGCAAAGGCCTGGCAAATGACAATGAGCCATCTGCCAGGTTCCGGGCCATGAATATAGCAGTATTGACGATACTTATCCTTCTTATCGCAGGGGGCGCTTCCGCAGTCTATTATTATCATTCTGTGAAAATTCAGGAACAAAACCTGGAAGCCATGATGGAGAATCCCGGGGCCGTCTCAATGGAAGGTACACCAGGCCCCGTCGAAATGGTCGCCAGACTGGAACGAAAGCTCAGGCAAAACCCAAATGACCTCGATGGCCAGATTATGGCCGGACGGTCCTATATGACAATTCAAAGGCCGGAAGAGGCCCGGAAGGCATGGAGCAAGGTCATAGAGCTTGATCCCAATAATATAGAGGCCTATTACAGCATGGGATACCTGCTTATTCAGTCAGCTGCCCCGGGCAATCCGGACAGCTATAACAAGTCAATAGAATATCTCGATCATGCACTTTTGCTCTCCCCCGGATTACCGGCTGCCCTCTACTATAAAGGGCTTGCCCTTGCACATCTGAAGCAGTATGATGAGGCAGTAAAGAACTGGGAGGGGGCAATTCAAAATCTCCCGCCAGGCAGTGAAGACTCGGAATTCGTAAAGGACGCACTCAGAAAGCTAAAGAGCGGGAATCTCTAAATGCTTACCGCCGGTTTTAAACTTTTCAGGGTCCTGGGTATACCCATATATGTAAACTACACCTGGTTTATTGTATTTTCCCTTGTTGTATATACACTTGCTGTCAGCTACTTTCCTTATCTTGGACCATACTACGAGCCATGGATCAGGTGGATGATGGCTTTTATCGCAGCCATCATCTTATTCTCCTCCATACTGCTGCATGAATTATCTCATTCCTATGTTGCACAAAAACAGGGCATCAGGATTAAGAGCATAACCCTTTTTGTGTTCGGCGGCATAGCTCAAATGGTTGGAGAATCCCGCACCCCTTCAGGAGAAATTAAGATTGCTGCAGCAGGACCTGCCTTGAGCCTTTTCATATCAGGAATATTCTGGACTATAGTATTCGTGTTTAAGCGGGATATGGCTACATCCCCTGTACTGGCAATATCATATTTCCTTGCATACACAAACATGATGCTTGCCGTATTTAACCTTATACCAGGTTTTCCCCTTGACGGCGGGCGTATGCTAAGGGCATTCATTTGGAAGCGCACCAATAACCTGAACAGGGCGACACTTATAACAAGCAGGATAGGCAAAGGTTTTGCCATCCTGCTGATTGTCGGCGGATTGTGGGACTTGCTGAATGGTGTGTTTATAAGCGGCCTCTGGCTTATATTCGTGGGAATGTTCCTTCAGCAGGCGGCTGATGAGGGATACAGGCAGACCCTGCTTCACCGCACCCTCTCCTCTGTCAGGATCAGGAATATCATGGTATCACCCGCAATATCAGTTAATGACAATATGACCATTGACCATATAGTAAACAACTTTTTCTTCCGCTATCGCTTTAACAGTTTTCCGGTTGTTTCAGGAGAGGAGTTGGCCGGCATCATCTCTATTCATGATATAAAGGTTGTAGAAAAAGAGAAATGGCCTTATACTATTGTACGGGATGTAATGTTTAAGGACATTTCTGCCTTTACCATCTCACCTGAGAGCGGAGCACTTGAAGCCCTCGACAAGATGATTGATACCCACCGTGGCAGGCTTGTTGTGCTCGAAGACAGAAGGATAGCCGGCATGATCAGTCAGCGTGACATAATGCAGATGCTGAAATTAAAGGCAGACCTGGGAAATTCATAACAATTAAAAGGACTCCGGCAACAATGAAAAAGAAGTTATCCATTCTTTATTGTACACCTGAGGTCACGCCATTCTCCAAGACAGGAGGGCTTGGAGATGTTGCCGGGAGCTTGCCCAGGGCGCTTGCTGCAGCCGGATGTGATATCCGGGTTATTACACCCAAATATGCCGGGATCAATGAATCATTACATAAATTAAAGAAGGTTGCAGAAAACATATCTTTTAAAATAGGAACCAGGGACGAAACAGGGGGGCTTTATAAGGGGACTCTTCCCGGGAGCAGGATCCCGGTTTATTTCGTCAGTAGCGGCAAATATTTCAACAGAAAGGAACTTTACCAGGAAGGCGGGAAAGATTATGTAGACAACATGGAAAGATTTTCCTTTTTCTCCATGATGGCTCTCCACTCCATGGAAAGGCTGGGTTGGCAGCCTGACATCATTCACTGCAATGACTGGCAGACCGCCCTGATACCCGTGTACTTAAAAACCTTTTTGAGGACAGCAAATATCCGGACCCTTTTTACGATCCATAACCTTGGTTATCAGGGGCTGTTTGGCATGGATAAACTCCCGCTCACAGGGCTTGACTGGAGCCTCTTCAGGATGAACGGACTCGAATTTTACGGACAGATAAATTTACTTAAAGGAGGTATAGTCTTTTCCGATATTGTAACAACAGTGAGTCCGACATACAGCAGGGAAATACAGACTAAGGAATACGGTTGTGGCCTTGAGGGAGTCCTTCAGGAGCATAGTAAAAACCTTTACGGCATTATAAACGGCGTTGACTATGATGAGTGGGATCCATCCGCAGACAATCACATCTCAGTTAAATATGGTATTAAATCGATCATCCGCAAAAAGGACTGTAAAGGAGACCTGCAAAAAAATTGCGGACTCCCGGTTTCAGACGCTCCTCTGATTGGAATGGTATCGAGACTGGACGACCATAAGGGATATGACATACTTGCAGAAATTATGGATGAATTAATGCAACTCGACATACAGATGGTAATGCTTGGCACAGGCAGGGCTAAATATCAGGATATGTTCAGGAAGTTTAAAGAGAAATACCCCGCTAAATTATCTGTTAACCTCTTTTTTGACAATACGCTCGCACACAAGATAGAGGCAGGAGCGGACCTGTTTCTTATACCTTCGAAGTACGAGCCGTGCGGTCTGAGCCAGCTTTATAGTTTCAGGTACGGCACCATACCTGTGGCGCATAAGACAGGTGGGCTTGCTGATACAATAACAGACTATCTCCCTTCGACCATTGCAGGCAAAACAGCCACAGGTTTTCTATTCAGCCATTACAGTCCGGATGACCTGTTAAAGGCCATACTGCTGGCGCTTTGTGTTTATGATGACAAAAAGGCATGGAAGAACCTCGTTACCGCAGGGATGAAGTCAGACTTTTCATGGAAACAACCGGCAAAAGAATATCTGGGGCTTTATAAAAAAATTCTTGATAAGGAGGCGTATTAATGAATATTGGCATTCTGACGGGCGGAGGAGACTGCCCGGGACTGAATTCTGTAATCAGGGCAGTTGTTAAAAAGGCATCACAACTTGGACATCACGTAATTGGTATCAGGGACGGATGGAAAGGGCTGATCGAACTCAACTATAAAGAACTCGACAAAGGGTCTGCCTCCGGGATACTCCATTTGGGAGGCACTATACTCGGGACATCACGGACCAATCCCTTTGCAAAGGAGGGCAATCCTCAGAGGGTAATTGAGAACATAAAGAAACTGGGGCTCGATGTCCTTGTTGCAATCGGAGGGGATGACACACTGGGTGTTGCAAATAAACTTTATGGAATGGGAATCAATACAATAGGAGTACCCAAGACCATAGATAATGACCTGTCAGCCACTGATTTTACATTTGGCTTTGATTCTGCAGTAAACATCGTCATGAATGCCCTTGACAATCTCCACAGCACGGCAGAATCCCATCACAGGGTATTGGTAGTCGAGGTGATGGGACGGCATGCAGGATGGATTGCCACGTATGGAGGACTTGCAGGAGGCGCTGACTATATACTCATCCCTGAGAAGCCTTTCACTATTGATGAGGTATGTGATAGCATAAAACGGAGACAGGCGTCAGGGAAAAGATTCAGCATAATTGTCGCGGCAGAGGGTGCTGTGCTGGCAGAGGGTGAGACAGTCATCACAAAGGATATAAAGAAAGACGCCTTTGGCCATGTAATGCTCGGAGGCATAGGAAAATTCCTGTGTGCAGAGATCGAAAACCGCACAGGGGCGGAGTGCAGGGATGTGGTCCTGGGTCACCTGCAGCGTGGAGGAAGCCCGACGGCCTTTGACAGGATACTGGCAACACGCTATGGAATCGCTGCTGTTGATCTTATAGAAAAAAAGGACTTTGGCAAGATGGTTGCCCTCAGGGGCAATCAGATAGTTGCCGTAAGTCTCGAAGAAGGCGTACAAAAGGCCAAGACAGTGGATATGGATATCTATGAGATTGCCACAACATTTTTCGGGTAATGAAGACGAGGGTGCATCTGTTCATCAATGGTATTGTCCAGGGGGTTTTTTTCAGGGATTCAGCCAAACAGGTTGCCCAATCACTTGGTATAACCGGTTTTGTAAAAAACCTGCCGGATGGACGGGTAGAACTGGTTGCTGAAGGGGAAAAGGATTCAGTGGATAAGTTGGTACAATGGTGCCGCAAGGGACCTCCGGCAGCAATAGTCGAATCAGTAGAAGCAAATCCTGAACCTTATAATGATGAGTTTGAACTCTTCGATGTGAAGAGATCACGGTAAAGAAATCTGGGGGTACGGTTTGAAGAAAATCAACTTCGCAATGGCATTGCACTTTCATCAACCTGTTGACAACTTTGACAGTGTCTTTAAGGAAGCATATGAAAAGAGTTACAAACCATTCATTGATGTCCTGGAGAAGTATCCTTCTATAAAGGTTACCCTGCATTACTCCGGAAGCCTGCTTGAATGGATCGAGTCCAACAGGCCTGAGCTTATTAAGAGAATCAGCGATTTAGTCGCCAGCGGACAGGTGGAAATGATGACAGGCGGGTTTTATGAACCAATATTGTGTGTCATACCACGGCGTGATTCTATCGGTCAGATCAGCATGATGACGGAATATTTAAAAAACAAATTCCACGCTGAAGCCAGGGGGATGTGGCTTACAGAACGGATATGGGAGCCTCACCTCCCGAGCCTGCTTCATGATTCTGGCATAAGGTATCTGATAATTGATGATATCCACTTTCGCTATGCGGGACTGTCTGAAGACCAGCTTCATGGATATTATTCAACAGAGGACGAGGGTAAGGTTGTTTATCTCTTTCCGTCCAGTGAAAGGCTCAGGTATTCGATCCCTTTCAGGGAAGTTCATGAGACTATAGACTACCTTAAAGGAGCGGCCACAGAAGAAGGAGACCGGCTTCTTGTTTATGGCGATGACGGAGAGAAGTTCGGGTTGTGGCCGGATACTTACAACTGGGTTTATAACGAGAAGTGGCTTGAACGGTTTTTTGAAGCCCTGAGCCATGAATCGTCCTGGCTCAACCTCACGACAATCAGCGAGGCCGCTAAAAATATACGGCCGCATGGAAGAGTATACATACCGACAGCATCTTACAGGGAAATGATGGAATGGGCGCTTCCCTATGAAAGCTGTGCCCATTTTGAAAATGTCCTTTTGGACATACGAAACAACGGAAAAGAAGGTTATTATGCACCCTTTATCCGGGGTGGCTTCTGGCGTAATTTCCTCGAAAAATATCCTGAATCCAATAATATGCATAAGAAGATGCTCAGGGTAAGTACCAAGGTATCAGAACTGACAGATGGGAGCAGCAAGCCTATTGATCCTGACTACATCGGAAGGTGCGTTGCAAGGAAGGGTGAGGGCCTCCCGCCTAATGTTTATGAGGCATACCTTGAATTATGGAGGGGGCAGGTAAATTGCCCGTACTGGCATGGCATTTTCGGAGGACTCTACCTTGGGCATTTAAGGGCAGCGGTATACAGACACCTGATCAGTGCAGAAAGGATCTCAGATGATGCAAGACATGGACACGGCAACTGGATCGAGGTCGAACACTATGATTTTGATTGCGACGGCAGCGATGAGATATTAGTAACTACTCCGGCAATCTCCATGGTTGTAGATACTCACAAGGGCGGTATAATTACTGAACTTGACTACAGGCCTGCATCATTTAATATTCTTAATACACTGGCGAGAAGACCTGAAGTCTACCATAAGAAGATACATAACTCGGCTGGCAGCGCTCACAATGAAGAAGGGCCGGCCTCCATACATGACATTTCCAAATCAAAAGAGGCTGACCTCCACCTGCATCTTCACTATGACACTTACCGCCGGGGCATGCTGATAGATCACATATTAGGCAGTGACACATCTCTTGAAGCTGTCATGCAAAACAGACAGACTGATCTTGGCGGATTTCCCTACGCACCTTATAAATCTTCCATAAAAGATATCCGGAATGGGAGGATTATAGTCCTTGAGGGAGAGGGTGTTGTTAATGGGACAAAGGTCTGTGTAACAAAGAATATAAAGATTGAAGATGGAAGTCCTGATCTTGAGATAAATTATTCATTGAGGTATATATCAGGCAATCCTTGTGATATTTGGTTCGGCCCTGAATTTAATTTTGCCATGCTCAATGGCAGGACTGACCTCTGCAGGTATTACACAGAAGGCGGCTATCTTGAAGACTCATGTCAGACAAGCAGGGGCGAAAGCAAAAATGTATCATACTTCGGAATAGAAAACAGGCTTATAGCAGTCAATATTGGCCTGACATTTTCTGAGAAATGCACGCTCTGGAGATTCCCTGTTGAGACCGTATCCCAGTCTGAAAGCGGATTTGAGAAAGAATACCAGGGCTCTGTACTGATCCCGCAATGGAAGTTTTCTCTTGATAGTGGCATGGAATGGGGTGTCAGGATAATACTTACCATGCGAAATATCTGATACTTTCCAATCCTGTGGAAAACTTCGAATCCCGCTGTGGGAAAACCTTGCAAAATTATTTTTCCTGTATTATACTGATGTCCGATATCAATAATTATCCAACTTTGTTTTTCACATCAGATATCATCCGTAGCAGAACTTACTCTGACAGGTCGTAACAAGATGCTGAAAAGAAATCTTATCTTAATATGTTTGTGTTATCTGCTTTTTTGGGAATTAATTCCCATCGCAAGTGCCGGAGAGGTTATGCTTGCATGGGACCCACCAACAACCGACTCTGATGGCTACCCTCTGACAGACCTTGGCGGCTATAAAGTCTATTATGGGACTGCGTCAGGAACCTATAACACCAGCATAAATGTGAATAATGTTACATCCTGGACTGTGACCAACCTGTCTGAGGGACGAGGTTACTACTTCGCTGTTACTGCCTATGACATTGCAGGAAATGAGAGTGACTTTTCCAATGAGGTAATAAAAAGAATCCCAGGTATTATTCCTGGTAATATTGACACAATCACGCCAGGCTCTGTAAACCGCGTAGACGGCTATGACCTGATTGCATTGGAACGGGCTTTTGGTACTACCCCTGTAAGTGCAAACTGGAATCCTCTCGCGGATATTGATGGCAACGGGATGGTTGATCAGCAGGACCTCGGCATATTGATTGGGAACTTTGGCGCCGTAGAATAAAAAAGGAGTTTCTGATGAAAAATAAAATTTCGTTGTCGTTGTTTTGGGCGCTGGCCGTACTATGCCTTTTCCCATTATCGCCGGTTAATGCCTTCGTATACTCACAGGAAAATCCTGCACCTGGAACCGGAAGCATATATCTAAGCTACAATTCAACACAGAGTCAGGGAAATATTCTCGCATTAGATGTAAGGGTTAACTCTTTGTCAGGCACAACGCCTGCGATAGGCGCTGCATTCGATGTCAACTTTGACCCTGCTGTACTGACCTACGACAGTTATCTTCCTGGAAATTTCTTTGAGGGGAGTGACATCCCTGATAACGGAAACATGGTGAAACTGGTTGCAAGTCCTCAGGCAGTGCCGGGAACGTTAATCATAGGGTTGTCACAAAATAACGGGGACCCGGGGGCATCTGGAAGCGGGACTCTTCTGACATTAAAATTCAGGGTATCCTCAACTGCGGCGCAGGTCCTGCAAAGCAATGTCTCCTTATCTCTCATGAACATGTTAGACCTTCAGGGAGAGATGATAGGAGGACTGAACTGGTACGACGGCCAGGTAGTCCAGCAGCCGCTTGAGATCACCACTGCTTCCATGCCACAGGGGACACAGGGGAGCAGTATGACGATTCTCCTCAATGCCTCGGGAGGATTTCCGCCTTACACATGGAGCAGGCAGGCTGGCAGCCTTCCACCAGGTCTTTCGCTTAACTCAGGCACAGGCGTAATATCAGGAACCCCGTCCCAGGCCGGGACTTATCCTGTTACCATCAGATTGACAGACTCATTATCACAGGGTGTAACAAGGGATCTTAACATGGTAATCAATCCCTCATTGCAGATCCTGACCTCTGTACTTGATGGGACTACTGTCAATCAGACATACAACACAGCATTGTCAGGCTCAGGTGGGACTGCCCCGCTGACCTGGGATATTGCATCAGGGGCGTTGCCTCCGGGCATCCTTTTAAACAGTGCAACAGGCATATTAAGCGGCACGCCGTCATCATCAGGCCTGTTCTCCTTTTCAGCCCGGGTTAGAGATGCGAATGGCGCAACTGCATCCAGGAACCTGACAATTACTGTTTATCAGGGAATATCAGTAAGCACAAACTCCCTGCCGGAGACAACAGCAGGCGCTGCCTATAACAGCACCCTGCAGGCGCAGGGCGGGGCAGCACCATACACATGGACAATATCCTCAGGACTTCCTGCGGGTCTTAGCCTTGTCTCATCAACAGGAGAGATACTTGGTATAACATCAACTGCCGGCAACTGGGGATTCACAGTAACTGTCAGAGACCTGTACGGCGCCACTGCAACAAAGATGCTGGCAATCATGGTAAATCCAGCCCCGTCCATAGTGACTGCATCTGTAAGCAGTCTTTATCAGAATAGCACGGGACAGGGCGCAACCTTTACAGCAACAGGCGGGGTATCTCCATATACATGGAGCCTCGTATCAGGGGCCCTTCCTGCAGGCCTGATTCTGGATGCACAAAGCGGCGTTGTCTCTGGTACACCTGTTAAACCTGGAAAGTATACCTTTACAGTAAGGGTAACCGATGCTGTGGGAATAACATCAAACACTGCCTATCAGTGGGTCATTCTCGCATCACCTCCGGGAAATGTTGACTTTATGACATCAGGCTCAGTCAACAGGGTGGACGGATATGACCTCATTGCCCTTGATATTGCACTGGGGATTTCACCTGCTTCACCGGAATGGAATCCATTTGCAGATTTGGATGGTGATGGGGACATTGATAATGATGACCTTATCATCCTCCAGGGGAACTTTGGGAAATCGAATGGACAATAAAAAGATATACAAGGGCATTCAAGACAGGGTTTGGATTGTTGTACACATCTTCTTTATCAGCGTGATACTTATTTCATGCGGTTCAGGGGGGGCAGGCACTCAGTCAACTACCTCCCCTGCTCAGGGAGGAGCAGCCCTTTTTTCAGCAGAACTGCAGGACTGCTCGTCACCTCCACCCAATAGTGTATATGTCTGTAAAAACATCATCAGGAGTAATGATGATGTCCTGGCTATTGATGTAATGATCAGTTCAGACAAGCCCGTATTTGGCGCTGCATTTGACCTGTTGATTAACGGGGCCAGCGTCGGGGTCGTTCTGAAGGATGACCATTCAGTGGATTTCCTGCAGCCGGACCCTTCCCCGGAAGGTATAGAAATGTGGAAACAGCTATTTGTCGCACTGGATGGAGAAACCCTGATTGTAGGTGCATCCAGGGGAAAAGGGCTTGGTCCGCTTACTGGTAAAATTCATGTACTAACCTTAAAGTTTAAAAAACCTGCAGGGGAAAGCCCACTCAATTTCGCCCATAACAGTATTATTGATGAAAAAGGACATCCTGTAGATATCCCTGATGAGAGGTGGTATGGAGGATATTTTACGCCGGGTTTATGAACCCTGGGTCTGTGCATGTATCTGCTGTTCCGCAGGCTTCGGGTTTGTTGCGTCTGCCTCCTGCACACCCTTCCAGTAAGGCAGCAGTGCACTCTTTGTATAGCGGACCGACGGGTTCCAAAGCAGCCACTCACTGATGCCAAGGTCATTTGCAGCCTTGATCTGTATCCTGACCTCTGCTGCGCCATACGGCGGGTTTCCGAGGGTAAAGTCCTGCAGCCAGGGTCTTATCTTGCCTTTTATTATCGCCTCTGTCTGTGTCTGATCAATAGATTTTTTTATGGCATCTCTCAGGGAATGTCTTATGATCTCATAGGGGGCGCTGTTCGGATTCTTATAACCATATGAACCTTTCCAGTAGTGTGACGGATATATCATTGGAGAGATATAATCTACCCTGTCAATCAACTGCTTGAAGTTCTGGCCGATGCCGACGTCATCACGGAGGGTGGTAAGGCCAAATACGTCTACGGATAGTTTTACATTATAGGGGGCCAGGCGTCTGCCGGCCTCTTCTACAAAAGATGAAATCAGCGCAGCAGCCTTATCCTCATTGTGTCCGTCAGGATACGAAATCTCCCTGAGCGGGCCGTCGCTGGGGAACCTTACATAGTCAAACTGTATCTCATCAAAACCACGCGCCGCCGCATCTTCTGCAAGGCTGAGGTTATAGTCCCACACCTCTTTAGAATATGGGTTGGTGAATGCCTCTCCCTTATAGTCCCTCCAAATACCTTCTGTAACCTTGTTCATTATGGCCAGATCAGTCCTTTTTTCTGCAAGGAAGGTGTCCTTAAAGAGGACTATACGGGCAATCTTGTAAATATTGTGCCTCTTACACTCCTCTAAAATGCCATCCAGATTTCTGATCCTCTTCTGGATAGCCCCGGAAGACCTGGCGAGCGGGACATCGGCATCATAGGCAACCCTCCCATCCGCCTCCTTAAGGTCTATTACAATCGTATTAAGCTCAGTCTCATCAATGAGTTTTATAAGATCAGGGAAGTACCTCCTGTCTCCGGCAATCCAGCTTGTAACATGAATGCCTTTTACCTCAGGTTTTTCCACTCTGAGAGATGGAGGATACGGGTGGGTATCAACATTTTCCTGCTGTTGATAATCCCGCGGACTGCTTAATATGACCGGATATGAATCCTGCAGCCAGGCAGAGACCGCAATACCAAAAGATACTAAAAACGATGCCCCTAAGAGCAGATAATTCCACATTGACTTCAGTCTCCTGACGATTGACTCATCAAAACAGCGTGAGGCCCGATTGCCTTGCTGATTTCATCGGTTAATCATACTGAAGTCTGAAGTCGTGCCTTGAATTTACCACCTGCCTGCTACCCTCTCTCTGTAAAGGGTAGCAGTGCTATATTGCGGGCTCGTTTAATAGCGGTGTTTAGCTCCCTTTGATGAGATGCGCAAACCCCGGATATTCTCCTCGGCATTATCTTACCCCTGTCCGAGACATAACTCCGCAATGTCTGTAAGTCCTTATAATCTATAACAGGTACCTTGTCTGTACAAAACCTGCAGACCTTCCGCCTGTAATAAGGCTTAAACTCCCTGTCTTCTCTGTCACCACGATCACCACGTTCTGCCATTATTTCTCCTTTGTATAATTAAAATGGTGTTTCATCACTGCCACCATCTTCTGGAACAAAGTCCTGCGGGGCAGGGCCACCCTGGCGTTTCGGCATAAACTGTACGCTCTGCGCCACAACCTCCATCCTGCTCCGCTTCTGACCGTCTTCCGTCTCCCAGCGCCTTTGCTGCAATCTGCCATCTATAAGAACAGAATCACCCTTGCTGATATACTGACTGCAGCTCTCGGCCTGTTTCCCAAATACTACTATATCAATATAACAGACCTCATCCTTTATATCCCCTCCCTGTTTGAAACGCCGGTTTACCGCCAGCGAAAAATTTGCAACGGCAGTACCGTTGGGGGTATAACGAATTTCGGGGTCCTTGGTAAGGTTCCCCAATAGAATAACCTTGTTAAATCCACTCATAACACTACCCCCTTTACACGTGCGTAGCGCCTGATTGTTCTCTCGAAGCCTTCTCATGAGCAGAGGCGGCTGCTGCCTCCTTTTTCTTCAACTGCTCAATCTCCTTCTTCTCCAATTTTACGGTAAGGAATTTAATGATATTATCATCAATCCTGTAATTTCTCTCAAGGTCTGAAATAATATCACCCTTTCCCTGAAACCGAAGGAGAATATAAACCCCCCTTTTTTCCTTTGCCACCTCATAGGCAAGTTTCTTCTTGCCCCAGTTTTCAGTAGCAACAAGCTCAGCGCCCTGTTTTACGATGCCTTCCATCTTGCTTACTGTCTTCTGGACATCCTCATCACTGACTGAGGACTTCAGGATAAAGATAGACTCATAAATGTTCAATGTTTTTCACCTCCTTCCGGGTTAAATAGCCCTGTTTATAATAAAAACAGAGCAAGGAGAAATGGCATGATATACTTATAATACGTATGTATTATTTAAGCAGCTCTGCTAATCCTCTCCATCTGTGACTTCTGTTTTGTCTGAGTTGACTGCATCTCTATTACCCTTGGCGGGCACTTGTCAGCACATATGGTGCAACCGATACATTTGACAGGATCCACCACATGTAACTGTTTTGATTCTCCCGTAATAGCATCAACCGGACAGACCTTTTTGCATATCAGACAGCCTATGCACTCTTCATGTACATATGCAACCTCTCTGACAGGTATCAGGTCTGTAATAATATTTGTAGGGCACACAGGGACACAGAGACCGCACCCGGTACATTTATTGTAATCTATACGTGCAAGGAAGCTGTCTATCGTTATAGCATCATAAGGACACACCTTGTCACATTTGTTGCAGGAGATACATCCTATGTTGCACGCCTTCTTTGTGTCAGCTCCTTTATCCAATGACCTGCAGAATATATGAACGTCCCTGTTTTCAGGGATAAGCTCAATAAGATTCTTGGGACACGGCGGAATACACAAGCCGCAGCCGGTACATTTATCATCTATAACAACAGGAAGCCCGTTTTTACTCATATACATGGCGTCAAAGGGACATGCCTTCACACAGCTTGCAAGACCGAGACATCCATAGACACAGCTCTTTGAACCGCCTGATATGAGCACTGCGGCATTACAATCCTGTATACCGTGATATTCAAATTTTTCAACCGCCTCCTGATGTCCGCCAAGACAGTAGACACGGGCAAGCATCCTTTCCGGCATTTCAGGGGCAGCAACACCCATGACTGCAGATATCTTTTTTGCCGTAGATGCGCCGCCAGGCGGGCATCCACTGACTCCGGCTTTTCCTTCAGCAACAGCAGTCGCAAACCCCAGACATCCGGCATAACCACATGCCCCGCAATTGGCGTGAGGCAGGAAGCTGTCAATCTCGGCAATTTTGGGGTCTATTTCAACCGCAAACTTTTTGCCTGCAATACCAAGTCCCAGACTTGCGAGGGCGCCCATCGCACCCATCGTAATAATGGCGGATAACATATTGCTCTTCCTCTCAGAATATGCTGTTATTTCCCGGTTTGCTACATTCAGTTATTTATTATAAACTATGACTCTTTGATTGAGCAACTTCTTTTTACATCTTCACCAGGCCTGCAAATCCCAGAAATGCAAGGGCCATCAATCCTGCTGTCACAAGGGATATTGGCGTACCCTGCAAAATTTTGGGGATCCGCGCATGAAGGGTCTGCTCCCGGATTCCAGCCATGAGGAGCAGTGCAACAGTAAACCCTACAGAAGCACCAAATGAAAAGAACAGCATTGGGAAAAAATCCATCTCTTTCTGAACAACAAGTAATGCAACTGCCAGCACCGCGCAGTTTGTTGTAATTAACGGCAGGAATATTCCCAGGGCATTATAGAGCGCCGGGCTTGTCTTGCGGATAACCATCTCAACGAACTGCACCAGCGCTGCGATCACGAGAATGAATACTATAGTCCTGAGATAGACAATGTCAAAGGGGATCAATACAAATTTTTCTATAAGCCATGAAAACAGGCCGGCAAGTGTTATCACGAATACAACCGCCATTCCCATCCCAATACTGGTCTCTATCCTCGATGAAACACCGAGGAAAGGACAGATACCAAGAAAGCGGGCCAGGACAAAGTTAGTAACAAAAATAGTGCTTACAAGTATGAGTAATATTTCAATAACATTATCCATGTCCTATTTCTTCCCCTTTCTCTTTTCCTCTATCATATTTGCAAGTGCAACCCAAAGCCCCAGTCCAATAAATGCCCCAGGAGGCAAAATCATAACAATCATAGGTTGATACTCATAGTTAAACAGTCCCATCAGTCCTGTAAGCACCGGGAGATCAAACCAGGTGCCATTACCGAGTATCTCTCTTGTAGAACCGAGGAGGATAAGGACTATTGTGAATCCTAATCCCATACCAAGACCGTCTGCGGCAGATCTTATAATAGGATTCTTTGATGCAAATGCCTCGGCCCTTGCGAGTACTATGCAGTTAACAACTATCAAAGGGATGAATATTCCAAGTGAGTGATGAAGCTCTGGCGTAAACGCGGCCATCATAAGGTCTGTTATTGTAACAAAAGTAGCTATGACAATAATAAATGCCGGAATTCGTATCATGTCCGGAATCAGCTTTCGAAGGATGGAAATCATTATATTGGAGGCTATAAGGACAAAGGTAGTGGCAATACCCATTCCTACACCATTTGTCGCAGATGTAGTCACCGCAAGGGTAGGACATGTACCCAGGACAAGCCTGAATAACGGGATCTCCTCCCACAATCCCCTGACAAAATCACCTGATAATTCTTTGATGTTAAGCCAGGATGGCCTGCCTGCAACCTCTGCAACCTCAGTCATTTCAGATGCTGCGATATCCCTATCCGCCATTACCAAACTCCTTTTGATAAATTTCAAGACCCTTCTTTACTGCGTGTACAACAGCCCTCGGGGATATGGTAGCGCCGCTGAACTGGTCTATTTCCCCCCCATCTTTCTTCACGGCAAACTTAGGGCCGTCCTCGAGTGACCTTCCCTTGAACTCCGCCTTCCACTCATCCTTTTGAATCCTGTTTCCAAGCCCCGGTGTCTCCTTATGGCTTATAATCTCTATGCCTGAGATCTTGCCATCCGGTCCCACACCCATCAATATGGCGATATCTCCTGCATAACCGTCAGGGGCAATTACCTGAAACGCCGTACCAACAGGCCTGTCATCCATCCTTCCTTTGAAAAATTTCATCTTTATGTCCCGGCCCTTCTTATCCTGTCCCACAACAACTTCCGCAGCTTCCCTGTCTATGTCATTGTTGAATGAAGGTAAAACAGCCTTAAGTGCAGTTATTGTCTTTAGGCGCTCCTGCTCGGCAATCGGTCCTTTTGTAATATCATAGACCCTGGCCAGCGCCGCTGCTGCAACCAGACAAAAAAGGGTTAGTATAATAATCAGTCGTGCCATATTCTTCCTTCTTCTACCTTCTACCTTCTACCTTCTACCTTCTTTACTGAACCATATCTTACCGGTCTTAAATATCTGTCAATCATAGGCGATACTATATTCATTAATACTATAGCAAAAGATACCCCTTCAGGATATCCACCCCACATCCTTATTATCACTGTTATAAGTCCGCACCCAAAACCAAACAGAAGCTGTCCCTTCAACGTAACAGGACATGTGACCATGTCTGTGGCCATGAAAAATGCCCCTATAATCAATCCACCGGTGAACAGATGAAACACAGGGTTGGCATATTTTGACGGATCAATCACCCAGAATATGCCGCTGAATATCATGACAGTGCCGATCATGCTGACAGGGATATGCCATGATATATACTGTTTGTATAACAAACATGCAGCGCCAATCAGGAGGGCAATAGCCGAGACCTCACCGATAGAGCCGCCGATGTTCCCGATGAAGGCATCCCATATATTAAGTTCCGCTGCCTTGCCTAATCCCTTGCCGGTCAACCTGGCCACCTGAAGATTTCCAAGAGGCGTCGCACCTGTGCTCGCATCCATACCTGAAAAGAACGGCCGGGGGACTGGCCACTTTGTCATTTGCAGTGGAAAGGCAATTAACAGAAATACCCGTGACATGAGTGCCGGATTAAAGGGATTAAATCCCAATCCACCATAAAGCTGCTTGCATATTATAATGGCAAAGAAGCCACCAACCACACATAGCCACCATGGTGAACCAGGCGGCAATGTCAATCCGAGGAGCAGGCCTGTTACTGCGGCGCTCCCATCCGTTACCGTCATGCTGTTTCCGCTTAGCCTCTGATATATAGCCTCAGCAGCCATGGTGGAACATACTGAAACTATCAGGACATAGAGAGCCCCCCAGCCAAAAAAGTACAGCCCTGCGAGAGATGCAGGCGCCAGGGCAAGGACAACAGTCCACATTATTCTCTCTATGGAGTCCTGACTTAGTTGATGGGGTGAAGAAGTCAGAATAAGCTTTGGGGTCGGCTCTTCCAATCTTCCTTTTTTCTCTTCCTGTTCTGCTGCTTCTGCCATCTTTCCTTACTTAAGAGGCCGCATTATCACGCAACCCTGCTCTTTGCCTTTCTCATCTCTGCCTTAATATAACGGATCTGCTGCACTATTGGCCTCCTCGAAGGACATACATATGTACAACAACCGCACTCGATGCAATCCAATATGTGATATTCCTCTGCATCCTTCGGCTTTCCGGCCTCACAAAGGATACTGTACATATTTGGCAGTAACCGTATAGGACACGCCTGAACGCACCTTCCACACCTGATGCAGGCGCGAAAATCCTCGAAGGCAACTTCACCTTTTGGAATTACAAGGATACCTGATGTACCTTTGAGTATTGGAACAAGCATGGAATACTGGGCAATGCCCATCATCGGTCCGCCAAATATAATTTTACCTGGTTCACCGGCCAGGCCTCCGCACTCGGCTATTACATGCTCAAGCAGGGTTCCTACCGGTATCCTGAAATTTCCGCGCCTGTTTATACCATTACCGGTAACAGTAACAATGCGGTCAACAAGCGGTATCCCATACCTGACTGCGTTGTAGACTGCCGCTGCAGTCCCGACATTCTGCACCACTATACCAACATCCATTGGAAGACCGCCTGACGGGACCTCTTTGCCCGTTACACTTTTGATGAGCTGCTTCTCCGCGCCCTGAGGATACTTCTTTGCCAAAGAAATGACTTTTATATTGGTGCCGGATGCAGATTTCTTAATCGCCTCTATTGCTCCGGGTTTATCATTTTCAATACCAACATACCCTTCCCTTACACCCATGATGTGCATAAAAATCTTCAGCCCCTCAATGACTTCACGGGACTTCTCAACCATGAGCCTGTCATCGGATGTCAGAAAAGGTTCACACTCTGCACCATTGAGAATAACAGCAGTTATCTTTTTCTCTTTTGGGGGATTTAATTTGACATGGGTAGGGAAAGTAGCCCCGCCCATTCCAACGATTCCGGAACCAAGAATAATGTCCTTTAACACATCAGGATCAAGGCCGGAATAATCGCTGTGCTCCTTGAGTGAATCAATGGCCTCATCTTTTCCATCTGACTCAATGACAATTGAATTGGACTGATTGCCTGATGGATGCGGGAACCTGCCTATAGCAACAACCTTCCCTGAAACAGAACTATGAACAGGAGATGATACAACCCCTTTGGCCTCTCCCACCTTCTGATATTTCTTGACAATATCCCCGATCTTTACTAATGGATCACAGGGGGCGCCGATATGCTGTGACAACGGAATGACAACCTTGGCTGGCGGTTTTATTTCTGAAATAGGAATAGAGGATGTCTCGCTCTTCCTATCTGTCGGATGTATACCTTCTCCCGCAATCGTCCACATAAAACTGCTTACTTTTTGTTCCTGTCCTTTAAAATATCTCTCAGCTCTTCCATAAACTGATTTATATCCTTAAACTCCCTGTACACTGACGCAAACCTCACATATGCAACTTCATCAAGGGCATGGAGCTCCCTCATCACTTCCTCTCCGATCATTGTGCTCGGCAATTCTTTTTCTCCGCTCTCCTGGACCTTTTTCTCTATCCGTGAGACCGCATCTTCCAGCGCTTCCATGCCAACCGGCCTCTTCTCACATGCCTTCTTAAGACCGGACAGGATCTTATTCCTGTCAAACAACTCCCTCCTGCCGTCTTTTTTTACGACAACAGGCAGTACATCCTCTATATGCTCGTATGTTGTAAATCTCCTCCTACACCTGAGACACTCCCTCCTGCGCCGGATTGAACCCCCTTCCCTGCCCTCTCTTGAATCTACAACCTTGTCCTCAAGATGTCCGCAAAAGGGACATTTCATATGAACTCCTGATCAATATACCGGAAACTTTTTGCACAATTCCACTACAGCATTACGAACTTCACTATAGACATCCTGATTACCCATGTTACCAAGAACCGTGTCTATAAACTCTGCTATCTTGTCCATCTCTCCCTCTTTCATCCCCCTTGTCGTTACTGCCGGCGTGCCAATCCTCACTCCGCTCGTAACCATTGGAGGCTTGTCATCAAAGGGGACTGCATTCTTGTTCAGCGTAATCCCTGCTGCATCAAGCGCAGCTTCTGCATCTTTTCCGGTTAATCCCTTGTTTCTCAGGTCTACCAGCATGAGGTGGTTGTCTGTACCGCCTGAAACAAGGTTATATCCGCGTTTGTCAAGGCCACCTGCAAGGCGCTTCGCATTTTTTACAACCTGCTCCTGATATTTCTTAAACTCAGGTGTCAATGCCTCTTTAAAGGCAACAGCCTTAGCCGCTATTGCATGCATCAGGGGACCACCCTGGATGCCGGGGAATATGCTCTTGTCAATTAGCTTTGCATACTCAGCTTTGCACATAATCATCCCGCCCCGTGGACCTCTTAATGTCTTGTGTGTAGTTGTAGTAACAAAATCACAATGCGGAAAGGGACTTGGATGGACACCTGCCGCTACAAGTCCGGCTATATGTGCAATGTCTGCCAGCGTATACGCCCCCACTTCTTTGGCAATTGATTGAAATGCCTTGAAGTCAAGGGTCCGTGCATATGCGCTTGCCCCAATAACTATTATTTTGGGTCTGCGTTCATTCGCCAGTTTTCTTATCTCATCGTAATCAATGGTTCCTGTCTCACGTCCGACCCCGTAGCTCACAACATTATAGAAAATTCCTGAGAAATTTACCCTGCTGCCGTGGCTCAGATGCCCGCCATGCGCAAGGTCCATCCCCATAATCGTGTCTCCCGGTTTAAGAACCGAGAAATATACTGCCATGTTTGCCTGAGTCCCTGCGTGGGGCTGCACATTCACATGCTCAGCGCCAAAGATCTCCTTTGCCCTCGATATGGCAAGGTCTTCGGCAGCATCAACAAACTCACAGCCTCCGTAATAGCGTTTATGCGGATAACCCTCGGCATATTTGTTGGTCATTACACTACCCTGAGCCTCGAGCACAGCCCTGCTCGCATAATTTTCAGAGGCAATAAGTAGGATATGGTTGTTTTCCCTCTTTATTTCATTCTGAATCGCCTCAAAAACCTCAGGGTCCGTATACTGTAAATCAGACATCCTTAAATCCCCCGCTATCCATTATTACTATTATTGTTGTATAAACCTTTTTCAAGCCTGCTTATCTTATCCAGCCGCCGCTGGTGCCTTCCGCCTTCGAAATCTGTCTTTAGCCAGGCTTCGACCATAAGCAGGGCTATTTCTTTATCCAAAACCCTCCCGCCAAGCACAAGGATGTTGGAGTCATTATGCAATCTGCTCATCCTCGCGGTATACATGTCGCAGCATAAGGCTGCCCGAACGTTTGGGAACTTGTTAGCGACTATTGACATCCCGATGCCTGTCCCGCAGGACAGGATCCCCCGCTCCGCAACACCTTTTGATACGGCACTTGCAACCTTGATCCCATAGTCCGGATAATCTACGGATTCGGGATTGTCTACACCATAATCTGTTACTTCAAACCCCTTTTCCTTCAATAACTCAACTATCCTCTCCTTGAGGTCACAACCTCCGTGATCCGATGCAATCGCTATTTTCATGATTAAAGACAGGTATCCCTGTTCTTTTACAAACGAGTTCAGGGTTTTTAATACTACCCCACCCATTATTTAGCGTCAAGCACTTTTTTGAAGTATTTGAAAGGCTGTATTCAGTTGAGGTTTATAGTAGCAGGAACCGGGGTGGTATTATAAATACCGGTGCTGTCTTTGAACCATACAAATACATCTTTTCGTCCTAATCCTTCAGTCAATTCCCAGGACTTTGAAGTGGTGTATGCCTCCCATGGTGTGGATGATCCAATGGTAATGTTGTCGTTGCTGATGAACATATGTGTAATTCCTTTTGTAGAAGACGCGGCAATAGATAAGATGACCGCTGTTGAGGTAGTTGAGGCAGCACCATCGTTGATAGAGATAAACCCTATCGGCGGATTTGCATCCGCATCCAGGGCACCAGGCGATGAGGCGATCTCATATGATTCATCACTCTCTCTAAAGCTATTTTCTGAGGTCACTACATAATAATAAAATGTCTGATTTGAAAGATCTGTATGTGTGTATGTGTTGGTTGTAATATCAGCGATCTTTGCAGGTGTCGCCTTTGTAACCCCTGACGCAGTTGCCCAGTAGATATTGTAAGAGGTTGCTGCAGGTGTGGCATCCCACGTAATAGTGTTTTGACCATTGCCTGAAGCAGCAACTATGCGGGTTGGAGCCAGGGGCGCTGCCGCAGGCTCGCTTTCTGTGATAAAATCCCATTGAGACCCCGAATAATCTGGGTCTATATTGTTGCCTGCCATGTCTTCAACACCTGTTGTCAGGTTAGCGGTGTAACTTTTTGAGTAGTCTAATATTGCAGAAGGCAGGAATGTGGCCGTACGTGAATGGTCATCATAGACCACTGTGCCGGGAATCGCTATTCCCCCTGCTCTTAGTATAAATGTCGAGTCATTTATGGAAGATGCCGCCATGTCTTCATTGAATGTGGCAGTTATAACAGATGTTACGGGGACATCTCCGGCACCATCTGATGGGGTAGTTGAAGATATTTCCGGAGGTATCTCATCAGGGCCTTTGTAGTCCATTATTATCAGGCCCGCGTCAGTTATCTCACCCCCTGTCACACTGACACCGCTCTTTTCTCCAGACCATAAAATGGAACCGCCCACTGTTCCCGTGAGTCGGATTGTATAGCCTCTGCCTGCTGGTACGTCCCCGATTATCCCCTCATGCAGGGAACAGTCCCAGTACCCATAACCCACCGGATCATTAGACGGGGGGACAACAACATTTGCATTTATGAATGATATGTCATAGTCAGTGCATATGTCTGCTGATGCTGCTGCTACGGGAAAGACAGTGACAGGCCGCTTCACCTGCAGTTTAAAGGAGATTGAACCAGTATCAGACGAGCCGGACTGACTGGCGCCGCAGGCTGTCAGTGTGAGGATCAGCACGGCGCATACCGCAGCATGAAATTTTCTCATAACATTAACCTCACTGGTGAACCGCAATGAGCCCCTCGACTGTTCGTCCTTCTACTGTTCGGCACGCTCACAGCTCAGGACGTATGGCACATAGCAACACGGCTCAGGGCTCACAAGGAGTCATTAAAACGTCATTCCCGCGTAAGCGGGAATCCAGACCGAGTCCTGGTTCTGGATTTCCACTCCCCGCTTAAATCCTGCGGGGACATGTTCCGTGGGAAAGACGGGTAGATAGGAGCATTTTCAGGTGAATAATGCTACCAACTAACCTTTATGCTGCCGGTTCCCCCTCCACCGCCCCCTCCACTACCCCCACCACCTGCACTCGCGGCAATGCCTGCAACAGCTACAACCGCAGCAGTAATCCATAACCACCTGCTGCTTCCTCTCTCTTTTGATATTTCAGATTTACCTGGGATGTCCATCTCCGGTGTTGAAACAGACTCCGGGTCGTGATGTATTATTATTTTATCGCGGCTTGATACGGTACTATCTCCTGCGATTGTCTCACCAGGCATATAGAAACTTAGCTGCATTAGAATTACTAATCCTGTCAGTATCTTTCCCGGAAAGTTCAAGTCAGGGACTCCCTTTCATTATTGTAAAACCCCTTTGTATCACCAATGAACCATCAATGTAAACCCTTATCTGCCACTCACCTGGAAGATCAGACGCCCTGTTACCGCGGATTGTCAACCTGTGCCATGCAACTGTCTCTTCCCTGTACCTCCCTTTTGATGCCTTTAATAAATAATCGCCTGATGAGGAATATATCCCTCCATCTGGTCCGATCCAATCCCATCTGAGCCTGTGTTCACCTGAGAGGTTCTTGAGCTTGATATATGAAATCACCTCCCTGTCTTCTGTAGTATACACAAGGGTCGGCTCTATCGGCACTGCAGTAGTATCTTTTACATATATCTGTTTTGTAAGGCTGGTCTCAGCCAGCCTGAAGTCTGGTATGTTCAAGACCTCTTTTTTTGGTATTGCACAGGCAAAAAGCAGTGGAGATACAAGAATAAGTATAATTAGTGTGACGAGCCTGTTCATCTCCTGAGGAATTATCCGGCTGATGGTTTACGGGCAACAACAACCCGGAATACCATCGGGAGTGCGATGTTATCTCCTGTCTTATACTTACTTACATCATTCATAATTGCGGCCTCTGCCTCTTCTCTTTGTCCTTTGGTAAGCCTTGAAAAAAGCGGCTGGAGCGGGGCAGCCATCTCCTTCACATTTGCAAGATACTCTGACGGTGAATCAAACAGGGATTCTCCTGATATCTCATCATCAGATATGCCGGACATACCGGCAGATTCCATCATCCCATAAAGGTCTCCAGGCTTTGCAAGCCTGAATACACCGGGCTGATCAGGGAGAGGTGGCGGGATCTCGATATACCTCTTCAGCACACCCACAGGTATAGTAAGAAAGGGATTCTTATCAGGGGAAGACCAGACAGCAGCGGATAAGTATCCCCCATTTTTAAGCACCCTTGTGATTTCACTCAGGGCGCCCGCTACATCAGGCAGAAACATAAGACAGAAGCGGCTGAGAACCGCGTCAAATGATTTATCCTCGTATGGGAGAGAAGTAACATCCTTAGAATGGAATGATACATTGGCAACGCGTGAGGCCTCAGCCTTTCTCCTGGCTGCGGCAAGCATATTATCTGACAGGTCAAGGCCAACCACCATTCCATCATCGCCGACCGCCTTTGCAGCAGGTATTGATGGATGTCCGGTTCCGCAGCCAATGTCAAGCACCTGCTGACCAGGACTGATCCTCGCATCGCCAATCAGCCGGTAACTGACAAAGGACAGGCTCTTCTCAAGGTTCTTATCCCACTTCTCCCATGCAGGCGCAACGCGGTCCCAGTTCTGGCGCTGTGTTTCAATAATTTGCCTGGTGTCAACAGATGACATGCAAAACCTCCTCCAGTCGGGGTCCGACAATGGCTGAATCCAGTTATTGTTCTACTGCAAAGAAGACATCATTCGGACTTACAGTCGTTGATGACTGAGTGTTCCGGTAGTCTGTCCAGATTACGTGAGCCTTTCCATCTGCCACGGCAATACCCGGCTTCTCATGCCAGGCTACCAAACTACTGTTATTAATATCATCATTTACAATCCTGTTGGTAGTAAAGTCTGTCCCATTACTGCTCCTGGCAAAATAGATATCCTTAACTCCGTTTCTCCAGTCATCCCAGACCAAATATATGTAAGAATTATCAACGGCAATAGCAGGATATGCCCATCCACCGACGAAACCTGAACTCCCGCTGTCAGTAACAGATAGCGTATAACCTGGAGATGTCATAGTAGCGCCATCTACAATGGCAAGATCAATGTCATATGAAGTAGTTATCTCACCCACAAATTTCTGCTCACTGATCATTGCCCTCTGCCATGCTATATACACTTTGCAGGAGGTAGGGCACACAGGATCAACAGCAATGGATGGGAACCGTGCATTGAAACCTGATACCACATCCAGGTCCAGGGAGGTCGCTGGTGTTCCTCCGCTTATTTTCCTGAGCCTTATATGGGTTGGAACTGATGGAAACTGAATAAGTTCACCAAGATATTCCCATGCAACATAGGCAGTACCTGAAGGGTCCATAGCTACAGCCGGCCTTCTGCCGGATACTGAAAGCGAACTCTTGACTGGAAAAGTGTCACCAAGATTGCTGCTCCAGGCATAATAGATCTCTGGATAATTATCCCCGCTATTTTCCCTGTGCTCCCATGTTATGTATATTTCATCTGCGGATACGTCAATAGAAGGGGTAGTGTCATAATCTGTAGGCCCGGTTGTATCCGGATTAATCTGCTTTTTGGATTCAAACACACCTGTGGCACTGATATATTTTCTTAAGAAAATGTCAGCATCTCCCTGACCATGATCTTCCCAAACAATAAAAACATCCCCATTGCCATCTGCAGCTATTGCAGGAGAGAACTGCTCTCCTGTCGATGTATTATCTACAGGAACAGGGTCATCGAAGCTGACACCACCATCTCCACTCCTGGAAAGATAGACTTTATACTGGCCGGACGACTTGTCTGACCATACTGCATATACATTCACATCTCCTGTACCTGATTCTTTAAAGACAGCGATATTCTTTTGCCCTGAGGAGTAGGTGTTTGCCCTTGAAATACCGGCTGTGTAATGCGTGGTCAGCCTCTTGTTAGATTTAAAGGTCGTAAGGAACGCTACAGCGCTTCCCTTTATCCCATTTGCATCCTCTGCCCTGACAATGACCTTCTCAGGGGCAGATACTGCACCTGCCGGCGCAGTATAGGTTCCATCAGATTCTATTGTCCCGACAGTCCCTTCATTACCATTAAGGATGCCATCAACGCTCCATGTAACTGTTGTGCCTGCAGGACTTACAGAAAACGATTTACTACCACCGAATGTTACCACGACTGATTCCGGGGATACTTTAAGGAGGGTGTCTTCGTCGCCTGTGACTGCACATCCATTTATAAATAGAGACAAGGCTAACAGAGGGGAAAGAATAATAAGTATTGAGTTAAAACCTGTAAATTTCAACCTGAAATACCTCCTTATGTAATCTTGCCATGCAATTTAAAAGCCGGCAATAAAGTCCGGCGCTACGATGTCTCTTCCATAAACTTATCTATTGCAAAAAGTGTCTTATCCCGTGCCTCATAAAACCCCATGTGCCCTACGCCATTTAACAGCAATGCTTCAGCATGCGCAGGCTTCATGATAAGCGGCAAAGTCCTGTCCGGAGGGATCAGGAGGTCATCCTTGCCAATAATGAACAGCACCGGATACAATGCCGTTTCCAGAACATGCTGACGGTCCTTCCTGTCACGCATCCCTGCCAGGGCCGCAATAAGCCCATCTTCATGGATGTTCATTGCAATCGCCAGCGTCTCTTCCACCTGCCCCTTCATCCTGGCCACATTTGCAGGCGCAAACATCCTGGGAATCAGACCTTCCAGAAATGCCTTCTTATCTTTCTTTACTGCCTTAATAGACTTGTCCCTGTCCCGCTTCTTATCCTCAGGATCAGCCATGGCCGTTGAGTGGAACAGGCAAAGCCCTTTTACAATTTCAGGGAATAATTCTGCAAAGACAAGGGCTATGTACCCCCCCATTGAATGACCGACTATGGTACATTTATCAACACCTGCATATTTCAGGACTGCGACGGTAGCCTCTGCCTGCATCTCCATTGTATTTATAATTTCACCGGAACTGTTTCTTACGGCAGGAGGCGAGCTCTTCCCATGGCCTAAGAGGTCGGGCGTTATGACCCTGAATCTTTTTGAAAGGTTATCCCTGAAATCATCCCATATCTCAGACGACTCACAAAAGCCATGAAGTAAAAGGAGTGTTTTCCCTTGTCCCTCATCCCTGTAGTGCATCCTGAAATCTTTGTAGACGGCCTCTTTCATGGATGAGGCAAATTATACCACACTTGTGCCTGAAAATGCATTACCTGAATGTATTTTCAATGCAGGTGCACGGCAAACTCTGCTACCCTGGGATGGGCCACCTTGTCATAGTCCTTGTAATCCATCACCACTGTCTCGTAATGATTGCCGGCATTAAAAAAGATATGTTCATCTTCGGAAAGTGATTTGTCAACATATGTATCTATATTATAGAGATTACCGAATGGCGGTTCAGCCCCGGCCTCACAATCCGGGAATACTGCCTTAAACTCCTCTTCCGTTGCCAGCCTCAGGTCGCTCTCGTATAATACCTCTTTTAACTTTTTAAAATCCACCCTCCAGCTTGCCGGCAAAACAGTCATGATATACCTGCCCTTTGTCCTGACCATCACGACCTTTGCCAACTCCTTACCAGGCACATGCATTGCAGCAGCTATTTCCTGTGCCGTATATGCCTCCTGATGCTTAAATGTCTTATAATTGATATTTTTTTCCTTTAAGACCCCTTCTAACCTCTCAACGAGTGCCATGACACACCTCCTTGTCCATGTATTCCGTTTATAACTTAGCTCCGGGGGAGGGTGATGTCAAGGAAAGTGGCCAGGGAATCTCAGACATCGGGGAAATACACGAAATTGCTTCGTTTAGCATGCATAGGCATATTGAGATTGAAGAGGCAAAGGTAACAATCTGAATTATCAATGAAGCAGTCTCAAATTTTGAAAGTAACATTTCTGGCTGCTTCATTTATTGGTTATGCGGCATGACTTAAGGACCTGACTGAAACGATGTCAGATGCATCAACATGCCTGACCTTATTTTCTGATACTGTTATAACAGCAAGTGTTTCGCCGGAAGCTTTTACAAACTCGACCTCAAGTCCATCAGGCTCGTAAATTTCAACCACAGACCCCAGGTCGCCTGCACAGAGTCCATACTTGTGAATCTGGCGTTTCAGCTCCCGTACCGACCAGTTGCCCTGAATGCATTCAATTTCGTAAAAAGCGCGTTTCGTGTCGTCATCTATGGCGATCAGGTGCTCGATATGCGTATAGGAAAGTCGTTGCAGAAGTATCTGAGGATCAATACGGGAAAGTGCGGTCGTTGACTGCACTTTACCCTGAATATCGGTAATGCCATGCGGGGCCAGATGTCTTAATTGTGCGGACAGTGACCGCACAATCTGAGGATAGGTTTGATAAAATCGGAGATATTGATAGAGTTGTCGCTTCCCGCAGGAGCTTACGTTGAGTTTTTCCAGCTCATTCGATAAGCTCATCAAAAGCCGATCCCCATACCCGGTCCTATCCGCACCGTGCAGTTCGTACTCGGCGATATAGCAACCGATCAGCAAATTGCGCATCGTGAGACTGAGATTTACCGCCCGGCTCACCTGTGCAGTGAGCTCATCATTAATTTGCCGAATAGAACTAATCAGCGACATAAATGTCAGCTCGTTTTTCATTTCACTCTTCACTCTCCGAAATTCTTTCGATCATCTTATTAAACTCGTCTTCAACAGCTAATAATTTAGCAAAGGCAGGGGCAAATGTCATTAGCTAAACGAAGGAAGGAAGGATTGTTATCTCCGGGAGGTAATTTACCTGGTACACTGGAATTAGATCAACCGGGAGACAAGAATATCCTGCTTTTGATCCGGCTAAATCTATGTTAATATTATGTCTAATGGAAGGCAATATCAAGAACATGCTTTCAAGGGATATGGCAAACGCATTCAGGGATCGGTGGAAACTTGTGAATGCAGCAGAGATAGAAGAGCTACGCCGGACTTCCTTCGATAAGAAAATACAACAACTCGCATCTCTCATGTTCTCGGTAAGTGCATTGGGGTGGCACAAGGCGCCATCCTAAGGAGAATCAGAGTTGAGGGAACGATGGAACCGCCTCAGAATGGCCTATCATGTCAAATGATGTATTATCTCCCTTAATCCAGGCACTGTTTGATCTTATAAAATGGCTGAAAGAAAAAAAATGTTCGGGGCATCATCATTGGAGGAAGAGGCTGTTGCCCATCGGCCTGTAGATATGGCAGATATACAGTCGCTCATTGATGCACACGAGGACATGGATTTTAGCAGAATAAGGCAGTGGGTCAGAGAGTTTTCCTCTGTTCTCGAGATGCCTGAAATTTATACAGACCTTGAAAAAATTCTGACGCAGCGAAAGATGAGCTGATAACACTGCGCTCATCTGCAAACTCCATCTGCACATCACTTATGAGTATTTTCAGGGGAGTGGGAATCGAGAATCAAACCATCGGTCTGGATTCCCGCTTTCGCGGGAATGACGTTTTCACGATCCTTTGTGAGCCCTGAGCTGTGAGCGCGCCGAACAGTCGAAGGGCTCATGACGGTTCACTGGAATTAGATCAACCTGGCACGTATACATCCATTTAAAATATGCTATTATATATGTTTACGTTTATTCATCTAATGGTTGATTAAAACAAATGAGCAGCAAGTATCTCATCATCCAGGGCGCCAGGCAAAACAATCTTAAGAATATTAACCTTTCGATCCCGCACAATAAGGTTACTGTAATAACCGGAATCAGCGGGTCAGGCAAGTCATCCCTTGCCTTTGACACCATCTTTGCAGAAGGGCAGTGGCGCTATATTGAGTCGCTCTCAACGTATACAAGGATGTTCATCGAGAAGATTGACAGGCCAGATGTCGAGGCTATAAGGAATATAAGGCCTGCTATCGCCATTGAGCAAAAGAATCCTGTCAGGACGTCACGCTCTACGGTAGGCACTGCAACCGAGATTTATGACTACCTGCGGCTTTTATTTGCAAAGACAGGCAGGGTCGTCTGTCCTGAATGCGGGAGCATTGTCAGGTCATACAACCCTTCTGAGGTCTTGAGTGAATTACTGGATAATTATTCCGGTGAGAGGGCATATATCCTCACACCTGTAATCGTCCCTGATAAGGCCGTCACCAATACAAAAAACAAAAAATCAGGCAAGGCCAAAAAGAACAGTGTGTCAAAAAAAGAGGAGTTAAACACGCTGCTGGGAAATCTTGTACAAAGGGGATTTTTCAGGTTCAAGTCAGGAAGCGATATATTTACCTTACCAGGCGAGCTCCCTCCTGGTATTGAAGAACATTTTGCAAAAGGTGATATATATGTTGTCATTGACCGTATATCTGTAACACAGGATAGCCGCAAGAGGATATCGGATTCTATTGAATTGGGGTTCAGGGAAGGGAGTGGGAGCATACGGATAGATGTCATAGGACAGGGGATCTTAAGGTTTGACACTAAATTCAAGTGCCATAAATGTGATAAGGCCTTCGATAAACCTGAACCTCTTCTCTTCTCCTTTAATCACCCGACCGGTGCATGCACGCAGTGCAAGGGGTTCGGTGACATCCTCCAGTATGATGAGGACCTGATCGTCCCTGACAAGCACCTCACCCTTGAAGAGGGCGCTATTGAACCATGGACAAAACCGGCCTACACATGGTGGCAGAAACAATTTTTATCTGCGGCAAAGAGACATGATATAGACACAACAAAACCTTACAGCAAACTCTCTCAGGACGAGAAAGACAAGATCTTCAAAGGCGCCAGTGATTTTAAAGGCATAAATGACTTCTTCTCATATCTTGAGGGTAAGCGCTATAAGCTTCATGTGCGGGTATTCATCAGCCGTTACAGGAGCCCATCCACATGCCCGTCATGCAAAGGTACACGGTTAAGACCTGAGGCACTTAATATCAGGATTGCAATTGGGGGCACTCCCCCCGCAGATAGCCCGATGGGAGGTGTCTCTGTCATCGGGGTTGAACCGGGGCATTTTAGTATGAACATCCATGAGATTTGCAGTATGCCGGTAAGTGACCTGCACCAGTGGTTCTCATCTCTGACGCTGTCTTCGTTTGACCAGGAGGTGGCAAATGATCTCATAAAACAGATCGTGATGAAACTTGGATTTCTTTTAAAGATAGGCCTGGATTATCTGACCCTCAATCGCCAGACAAAAACCCTCTCCGGCGGGGAGTCCCAGAGGATCAATCTCTCTAATCAGCTTGGCTCACGGCTTGTCGGCACCCTATACGTCCTCGATGAACCGAGCATCGGTCTTCATGCAAGGGATACAGGCAGGCTCGCCGGTATTGTGCAGGAGATTGCAGGTGCAGGAAACACGGTGATTGTTGTGGAGCATGACAAGGCCATGATTGAGTCCGGTGACTACATCGTTGAGATGGGGCCGGGAGGGGGCGAGAACGGCGGAGATGTGGTTTTCTCAGACAATAAAGATAAGTTCATAAAATCTGAATGTCTTACAGCTCAATATCTCCGGGGGGAAAAGTATATTCCTATACCATCCGGCAGGAGGAAAGGGAGCGGAAAGGTACTGACCCTGAGCGGGGCGCGGGAACATAACCTGAAGGATATAACACTGAAGATTCCGCTTCGGACCCTTGCCTGTATCACAGGCGTCTCCGGTTCAGGCAAAAGCACCCTGATTCAGGACACCCTCTACAGGGCGCTTGCCCGGGTCTTCAGGCTCGAGTTAGGGAAGATGGGTAAGTTTGAACGGCTTTACGGTGCAGAACATCTGCGTGGGGTAAAATTGATTGACCAGAAACCGATCGGAAAGACTCCGAGGTCAAACCCCATTACCTACATTAAGGGATTTGATGTTATAAGAAAGCTTTTTGCATCCCAGAGAGAGGCCCGGATTGCAGGGCTGACGCCATCTGCATTTTCATTTAATACCAAAGGCGGCAGGTGTGAGGGATGTCAGGGCAGCGGCTGGCAGCGGCTCGAGATGTATTTCTTTGAAGACCTCTACGTTACCTGCGATAAGTGTGAGGGGGAGCGATACAGGCCCGAAGTCCTTAAGATAAAATATAAGGGGAAGAATATAAGTGACATACTCAGGATGACAATAAGTGAGGCAGAAGGGTTCTTCAAAGATGAGACCTCTCTCAGAGAGAGCCTCCGCTTACTTGATGAGATGGGGCTTGGTTATCTTAGGCTCGGACAGCCTGCAACCACACTATCCGGAGGTGAGGCGCAGAGACTAAAGATATGCAGTGAAATATGGAGGAAAGATGCAAGGGATATCCTCTATCTTCTGGATGAACCGACGACCGGCTTACACTTTGATGACACTAAAAAACTCCTCAATGTCTTCAATCGCCTTGTGGAGAGGGGTAACACAGTCGTTGTCATCGAACACAATATGGATGTTATAAAGTCTGCAGATTACATAATTGACCTGGGACCAGAGGGCGGGGAAAATGGCGGGAATATTGTAACAGAAGGGACTCCGGAAGAGGTGGCTGATTGCAACAAATCCCATACAGGCATGTTTCTTAAAGAGTCTCTTCATAAAATGATTACTTAAACAGGAGTTTTCATGGGCTACGATGTAACAGGGATAGAACAGGCACAAACAACATTTATGTTGACAGACAAAATCTCATACTGCTACAGTAATTTTAAGAAAAATCTATTTTCCATACGATTTATGGAGGAATAATTATGAAAAAGTTGAGCTTCGCATTATGTGGTATTTTGCTTATAGCGGCGCTCGCCACGGCTTATGCCGCAGAAGATACAATTGCAGTGCCCAGGTCAGGTACTGCCACCGAGCGCACGGTAAAGTTATGGAAGCTGATCGGCCCCCGCATCCTCGCAGATGCCAAAGCAAACCTCTCTGATGCGGATTATCTCAGGCATGTAAAACCGATCCATGCAGCATGGAAGCAGCTCCAATACGACACAGCAATAGATGCTTCCGATGAGGTTTCGCTGTTTCATACAAAGGTATGGATGCTGATCGGCGACCTATACAGCGATGAAGGCATCAAACCCGATTACCGGAAAAAGGTCCGCGCTGAAACACAACAGGAGATAAAAAAACGTCTTGGAATTCTTGATAAGATGGCAGCGACATTGAAGTAGCAACGCAATGATTTCAAGCCAATTGGAAATGATAATATAATATCGTTATGCCCATCTACGAATACAGATGCAACAACTGCCGTAAAAAGGTATCTGTTCTCATCCTGAACAGGTCGTCCGATGCCACTGTCTGCACACACTGCGGCAGCAGGGAGCTTACACGCCTTTTCTCACGATTTGCGGCTCCTAAGTCTGAGGAGGCAAGGCTTGAATCACTGGCTGATCCCGGCAAATGGGGTGATATAGATGAAAATGACCCTGCGAGTATGGCAAGAGCTATGAAGAAAATGGGGAAGGAATTTGGTGATGAACTTGGAGAGGACTTTGAGCAGGAGGTAGATTCTGCAATTGAAGAGGCAGCGAATGGAGAAGCTGGCCCTCCTGACACATCATCTCATGACCTGTGAAATCCTGAATTACCCGCTTTATGAAACCCCTCTTACATTCCCAATTAATAAACGGACCCTTTGATGATCCAGGTTTTTATGTTGATATTATGTGGGACAGGCGCGCCCTCCTGTTCGACCTCGGGGATATTACATCTCTAACCCCCTCGCAATTACTTAAGGTCACAGACGTATTCGTGTCTCACATGCACATGGACCACTTTATCGGATTTGATCATCTCTTAAGGATAGTCCTGAATCGTGAAAAATCGTTGAGAATATTCGGTCCGCAGGGAATCACGGACTGTGTGGAGGGCAAGTTAAGGGGCTATACCTGGAATCTGACTGAAGACTATCCTCTTGCCCTGCAGGTCATCGAGATCAATAATGACTTATTAATGATCACGAAGTTCAGTGCATGTGATGGTTTCAAACGGCTTCCATTAAGTAACATGTCTTTCTCAGGGGTTATTTTAGAAGAGGAGATGTTCACTGTCCGTTGTGCAGCCCTTGACCATAAGATACCTTCGCTCGCCTTTGCCCTTAAAGAACGATTTCACATCAATATAAACAGGGATAAGCTCGACAAACTGAAACTGGAGGCAGGCCCCTGGCTCAGGAGGTTCAAACAGGCGTTATGGGAGGGCTCCCCTGATGACGGGAAATTTGAGATTACAGAGAGCGATAGCAAAGAGGGCTGCAGGGAATTCACTATCGGTGAGTTAAAAGATAAGATTGCAACAATTACAGAGGGACAGAAGTTGTCTTATGTCGTTGACGCAGTCTATAACAGGGAGAATGAGGAAAAAATTATAGAACTTGTCAGGGGCTCAGATATTTTGTATTGCGAGGCAGCGTATCTTGATGCAGACATGGATATTGCTTCGGAGCGGTTTCATCTCACTGCACGGCAGACTGGTGAGTTGGCCCGGAAAGCCGGGGTTAAAGAGATTGAGATCTTCCACTTCTCACCGCGGTACCAGGATAATCCTGCTGATCTGCACAAAGAAGCGATGCTTGCGTTTCATGGTGAATCACCATAATCCATCACTTAGTCAACCGCGCTGTCACTGAACTCATCTTGTCATCAAGCCTGACCTTCCTGTCCATTCTGTCATCAACCGTGATGCTTGTGATCACCCTTTTTATACCCTTTTTAAAGGGCGTCTCGTGGAGTTTCAGTGCTATCCTGAAGAGGTCTGCAGGCCTTCCTTCTATGATGGTGCCCATGTCAGTAAGCCTGTATTTGACTTTGGCCTTACTGCAGGTCCTGACTACCTCTGCAATATAATCCCCTATGCTCGGCGAAGGGGTCCCGACTGGTACTACGCTGATATCCAACAGAGCCATCTGAATCACCCCCTTTCCTTCAGCTACATTTTGCGTTTTTTGAATACAGGAACATCCATCTGCTCCTGGAAACGGCCTGCCACGCCTTCGAGGAGGTGGCCAAATTTTTTCTCCTTTGTCTCGAGATAGAAGCGGTTGTGTTTATTAGGCGGGATAATCAGTGGTATCCGCTCTGTAACGTTAACACCATATTGTTTAAGCTCTGCTATCTTCTGTGGATTATTTGTCATAAGCCGGACTGATTTTATCTTCAGCGACTGAATGATATGCGCGGCAACGCTATATTCCCTTTCATCATCATGAAAACCCAGCGCTATGTTGGCCTCTTTAGTGTCAAGCCCTTCTTCCTGAAGTGCGTATGCCCTTATCTTGTTTACAAATCCTATACCGCGCCCTTCCTGCCTCAGGTATATCAATACCCCCATCTTCATCCTGCCGATCGTCCTGAGTGCAGTAACAAGCTGGTCATGGCAGTCGCATCTGAGTGATCCAAACACATCTCCTGTCACACACTCTGAGTGGAGCCTGATGACCACGTCTTCCTGATCCACTACATTCCCATGAATGAGTGCGCCATGCTCTTTGTCATCCCTGTTATTATAAAACGCCGCCACCTGAAACTGTCCATATCTCGATGGAAGATTGGCAATAGCGTCTATCCTTACGCATATCTTATCCCGGCCGATACCGCAGCACTCATGGTCTTTATTTTCATCAAGAAGGGCCTTTATATCTTTACCTGTCAATCCACTGGATAGTTCCTTCATTTAATTAACACCTTTCATAATAGTCTAAAAAAACGGATTGTGCCCCAATTCTTCTGCTACTGTGGTAGCGGGTCCATGCCCGGGAAAGATCCGGACTTCATTACTCAAGGATAACACCCTGTTCATCACTGCTCTCAATTGTGTCCTGTAACCATCACTACTGTTTGACTTGCCGACAGAGCCTGCAAACAGGGTGTCACCTGAAAAACAATAATCTTCGGTTATATAGCACGTGCTTCCATACGTATGCCCGGGCGTTGAAACCGCCTTTACATTATGTCTACCCACCCTGAACTCCATACCATCCGTTACAGTGCACTCTCTCACCTTCATACTATCAGAAATACCGGCAGACGGCTCCCCGGCAGGTATATATACTTCTGCCCGGGTGGCACTGATGATCTCTCTCAATCCGCCTGTGTGGTCTGAGTGGCAGTGCGTAATAAAGACATACCTCAACCTTAATCCCCTTGCCTGTAAATTCTGTAAGACTGCCTTGCTGTCATTAGCAGTATCAAAAATCACTGCCTCGCCTGCCTCGCTGTCATATAAGATATAGCCATTAACCTTATATGAACCGACTGTACCTGTAATAGCAACAACATCAGACATCATGCCCGGGGGACATCCCTGCGGATGCCAGCTTCCTGAGGCAATCGCATATAGCCTTCCCGGATTAAGCCCCAAAACTGCAGCAACTGTGCCTGCCTCTTTTTCAGAAGGTTTGTGCCTGTATGACTCCATGCCTTCCAATATAGATACAGACAGCCCGGACACATCAGAAACCTGTTTTATGGTCAAACCGAGGCCGTTCCGGGCCTTCTGAATTATGTCCCCAAATTCATCCTCAAGAGGCTCTATGCTCATCCGGAAATCCCCGTTTTTTACCACAAAGACACAAAGGACACAACGAATTATATTTCAGAAGCATCATCCCAAAATGCACCAGTATACCTGTCATTCCCACGGAAGTGGGAATCCAGAATCATGCCTGCGTTCTGGATTCCCACTTTCGCGGGAATGACGTTTTCACGATCCTTTGTGAGCCCTGAGCTGTGAGCGTGCCGAACAGTCGAAGGGCTCATGACGGTTCACCTGAAAATGCTCCTATGTACCTGTCATTCCCACGGAACCTGTCCCCGCAGGATTTAAGCGGGGAGTGGGAATCCAGAACCTTGCCATCGGTCTGGATTCCCGCTTGCGCGGGAATGACATTTTTCTTGAACCAGGTGGGTGTCCCTATTGCCGTGCTACTTTTCTTGCCGTTGTAATAAAACCGGTATGTGCCACCATCCTGTGGTCCGGCCTGACACTGTTGTCTTCCACATGCCAGGTCCTCACCAATGTCTCAGATGTCTCAATCTGTATGAAATTACACGATTCCTTTAATGCCTTCACAACTGTTGAGACCTGAAGGATAGTAGGGAGATAGCAGAGGAAGATGCCGCCTTCTCTTAATGATTGCACTGCATGCGGTACCACCCTCCACGGTTCAGGAAGGTCAAGGACTACCCTGTCTATCCCATCTTCCCCAATACCCTCATAGATGTCCTGCTCCCGGATTATCAGGTTATTTGTCTTACCGTTATAAAGCTCAATATTTTCAAATGCCCTCTTGCTGAAATCATCCCTTAGTTCATACGAGACAACCACTCCCCGTTCTCCAACGGCCCGCAGCAATGCCATTGTCAATGCCCCTGAGCCTATGCCTGCCTCAACTACCTTAGCCGCCGGGTATATGTCAGCGCATATGAGGATCATTCCGATGTCTTTGGGGTATATCACCTGAGCACCCCGCGGCATCTTCAGTATATACTCTGAAAGCGTCGGTTTCAGGACAATAAACTTGCTTCCCCTTGACAGAGTAACTGTAGAACCATCCTCACGACCAATGATATCATCATGCGGAATTTTCTCTCCGCTGAACTGGAATACCCTCCCGCTGCAGAGTGTAAGCGGATATTGCCGCCCTTTCCGGTCTATAAAATGAATCCTGTCACCATCTGTAAACTTCATGTCAGCATTATCATAACTTAACATAGTACATATTGCAATTGGCTATGACAGTATGTTGACGGCTGGATTCATTGCCTATACGTCTGAATTTTGTTAGTATAAGTGCTGATACTTAATGAAAAATGGGGTAAATATGACTGACGATTCCAGAAAAACGGCAGAGAGGTTTGATACTGAGATACTAAGTCTCGAGATACTTAGTGAGATCAGCAGGATTGCCCATTCAACATTTGACCTCAAGGAGAGGCTGAATGCCATCGTCAACACAACTGCAGAAAAGATGGGGGTTGACTGCTGTTATGTATCGTTGTTGGAAAAAGACGGGAAAAGCCTGACCCTAAAGGCTGCAAGGGGGCTTCATGCAGGCTCGATTGACAAGGTAATGCTTCATGTCGGCGAAGGGATAAACGGCTGGGTGGCAAAGGAAGTAATGCCTGTGGCCCTTAGAGACGCCCATACGGACCCACGATTTAAATACATAGCTGAGACAGGGGAAGAAAAGTACAGATCCATGCTTGCAGTCCCAATTACAGTTCAGGGTAAATGCACCGGAGTGCTCACAGTTCAGACCTTTGGCCCTAAAGATTATCTGGAAGACGAGATCACCCTTCTGTCAACTATAGCCAGTGAGGTAGGGGGTATTATAAGAAATGCCCAGCTCTACCAGGACATGAATCACAGGCTGCTTGAACTGACAACACTATATGAGATGGGACAGGCTGTCACATCCACCCTCGACCTCGAGACCATATTAAAAGTAATAATTAAAAACAGTGTATATGTAATCAGGGCCAAAGGCGGCGTCCTGCGCCTTCTTGAACCTGAGACAAACAGGCTGGTGGTCAAGGCATACTCCATGCCTGAGGAAGATGCGTCAAGGTTACAAGACCTTGACATCGGGCAAGGGATTGCAGGGATGATCGTAGCGAGTGAAACCCCTCTCCTTATACCGGACATACAATCCTCGCCAGAGTTCAGGGATGCAAACTGGATCGTAGCCGCCAGCATGCTTGGTGTACCGCTAAAGGCAAAGGATAAGATAATTGGCACGTTAACACTTTATGATAAATTGCCATATTCCGCAGACGGGACTGCCAGCTTTTCATATGAAGACCAGCAGCTGCTCACTACTATTGCAAGCCAGGCATCTATAGCTATAGAAAATGCAAAACTCTATCAGCAAACATTAAGCAATGCACGGGAAATGGAGACGCTCTTCTCCCTGTCTAAAGGACTTACCTCTGTACTTGACCTCCACTTTGTTCTTGATTCAGTTCTCAGGATGATCAGCGAATTACTGGATGCCGGGTTCGGTATCCTGACATTGTATGATGTGGAGACACAGGAGCTTGTGACTAAATCTATTCACGGGGCTGACCATTCCCTGATCCCCAGCCTTAGATTCAGGCTTGGGGAAGGGACTACCGGCTGGATTGGAGAGCACAGAGAGAGCATTATGCTGAACAACGTGGATGAAAACGACCCCAAGATGACAATAGTCCGCCTGAACAACCTCATAGGCGTACCTTTGCTGGTAAAAGACAGGCTTATTGGGACTATAGAAATTGCCAACAAGATTTCAGCACCAGGATTTTCATCACCAAACCTGATGTTCCTTTCCACATTTGCGGGACATGCTGCTGTCGCAATAGAAAATGCCCGTCTTTATGAACAGACCAGGAAACTGGCGGAAGAGAATATCAAGAGGGTTACGGAATTATCTATTTTACATGAAATCAGCAGTACCCTTGGGACGACCCTTGAGTTGGACAAATTGCTTCATATAATACTGACCGGCGTTACCATAGGTGGCGGATTGGGATTCAACAGGGCTGTGCTGTTTCTATACGATGAAAGAAACGATGTCCTGCGGGGTGTGCTTGGCATAGGACCAGACAGCGGAGAGGAAGCCCACAGAATTTGGGCCAGCCAACCTTCCACCGGGAGTCTGCGGGACAGGATATTGAGTGATGACGACATGGCCATTCATAAGTCATCCAATATCAACAAGCTTGCAACAAGCCTTGTCATCCCTGTAGAAGGCGGGACAAGTGTCCTTGCCAGAACCGTCATTGACAAACGGGGTTTTATTATTGAAAATGCCCATGACGACCCGCGCGTACTTCCGGCATTGCGGGACATAATTAAGACAGAAAGTTTTGCCACTGCCCCGTTGATGGCAAAGGGTAAGGTCATTGGCACTATCTTCGTTGACAATCTTTTCACCAGAAGACCAATTACAGAAGACGACATGAGGTTCCTGATGATGTTTGCAAATCAGGCCGGTTTAACGATCGAAAATGCCCTTATATATTCCAACCTTGAGGAGACCAACAAGAGCCTGCGGGAGGCACAGGAGAAATTGATTCAACAGGAAAAGATGGCGGCCCTTGGTGAGATGGCAACAAGCATGGCACATGAAATCAGAAACCCCCTTGTTTCAATCGGAGGATTCGCAAGACGCCTCAGAGACAAACCGGTTACAGGAGAGCAGGTAAGGAAATATTCAGAGATAATTTATGAGGAGGTAAGCCGGCTTGAACAGATCCTTCAGGAAATATTAGCCTTTGCGAGAGAGTCCAGACCGGCATTTGTAACAACTGACATCAATAAGGTAATAGACGACGTATTTATCCTTTTTAAGGATACACTGAGTTCAAAGAACATTAAGGTCAGTACTGCCATTTCACATGATGTACCGTTGATATCAGCAGACCCCCAGCAGCTCAAACAGGTATTTATAAATCTTTTTACAAATGCTGAACAGGCAATGGATGAAACCGGGGGCGTCCTGTATATCGAGTCAAAACTTTCAGACAAACTGCCACCTGAAATCATCATCGAAATAAGTAATACGGGCCCCTTGATTCCTCAGGATATCATGGCAAATATATTCAACCCGTTCTTCACTACCAAGTCATCAGGAACAGGCCTCGGCCTGGCTATAGTCCACAGGATTATAGACAGTCATAAAGGCAAGATCCATGTAAAAAACCGTCCTGTCCCTGATAGAGGGGTTTCTTTTATGATAACGCTGCCGGTAGAAATCAGGTGAATCAACGCTTTGGTTTGGAATGACACCGCGTACAGTTTGACAATGGGAATGCAACGATGCCGTGGCACCGGCCGCAAAATTGTCCTTCTTCAATCTTTTTCATCGTAACCTTGTTTGCCCCGGCCTGCATAATGAATATCTTTGGATGACAATTATTGCAGGCAAGCCACTGTGTATGGGGGTAATGTGGATAAACGACATCAGGCAAATCACCCTTTACCTTAAAGACTATGTCCAGGTCTATAACAGGCGTTGTCGGTTTGGTGGGGTCAAGTGAATCCTTTGGCTTTATGGTCCCCTGCCTCAATGCCTTGACCCAGTCAACATAGCCGGAATTATCTTTTGGTAATATCTGCAGAGGCAGGGCCTGTTCCTGCTGCCCCTGTTGTCCTTTCAAAACATCTGTTTTTTGTTGCGCATATAACAGAGATGAAGAAATTACATGAAAGGAAACGCTTAGGATAAAAGCTGATAAAAGTACCCGGGTGATCCACTTTGTCATTGTGCAGCTGTTATTCTGTCTTTGCAGGCGGTGTCTGGTCAACCTCTTCAACGATTACAGCCCCCATCATAACACGATGAATATAGCAAAAATACGGATACTCTCCGGCCTTTATAAATGTGTGACTCCATGAGTCGCCAGGAGGCATTATCGGAGAAAAAAGCTCTTTATCATTTGTTCCCTGGCCTGGGATACTGGCAATCGGATGCCTCCTGTCATCTTCATTTATCCATTTAACAGAATCCCCAACCTTGATTTTAAGCAGGGCAGGTTCAAACTTATCTAAACCTTTTGGGATACGGACTTCGTAGACCTTGGAACTGCCTGAAGGAGGTGTGCCTGTTTCATCAGCAGCTACTGACATGGCTACACCTGAGAAGCCGATTACAATTATAAGCAGACCTATTAACCTTGCAGCAAATCGTAACACAGCAGCTCTCCTCTGTGGATTGATTCAGGTGTAATTTAACGGCCCCTTTTAGCGGCCTCCTTGGGCTTTACATGGCATCTGTTACAATCTGTCAGAGGGAACGCAACCCTGTTATGGCATCTTCCGCAGTATTCTCCTGCCGCTATCTTGGCCATTGTCATCTCAGGGTTTCCTCCTGCCTTCATCTGGAATATGGATGTGTGGCAGTTTGTGCAGGTCAGCCATAAGGTATGCACATAATGAGGATATACGACATCTGCCATAAACTTACTCTTTGTCTCTATTACAATATCAAGATTGAAGGGGGGGGCGGCCATGGCTCCTGGCTCAAGTGAATCCAAAGGTTTGACGTTTCCATTCTTTATCGCGGCAGCCCAGTCTACCAGCCCGTATTTGTCCTTCGGCAATCTTGCGAGCTCCATAGCCGCAGGATGCTCCAACTGGCCAACCTTCTCTGCATCACCTGCAACACCGGATGGGTCTCCGGTCCCTGCAACAACGCCACGTGAGCTTAAATAGATAAGAAGGGATGGGTCAATATTCCTGTACTGAGCAGGCACGTTCTGCGCATTAGCGCTCTTTGTAACAGCAGGAGTCTGCTGGGCTATTACAACTGGTGGTGGTTCCGGCGCCGGCGCTGCAACGGATTCAGGCGCTGCAGTTGTTTCAGCCTGAGCTGCAGCAACTCCAGGTTCCGCAACAGGGGCTGACTCAGCCTGTGCAGGCGGTGTTTCAATACCTGCTGCGTCGCCCTTAATTTCCTTCTGAGCGCATGCAACAGTAATCATTACGACAATTGATAGAATTACACCAGATAACAAGTACCTCAGATTTTTCTTGCCACTCATTATAAAGCCCCCCTCCCTCAATTCCAATTCATTATTTCAAGAATCCACGGGACTCCGGAATTGCTACTGTGCTCGCACCGGAATGACACCTGTCGCAATATATTGGAGCCCATGCTATTTTCCCGTTGTGACACTTGCCGCAATACTCTCCCTGCATGATCTTCTGCATGTTAATATCATTAGAACCCTGTCTCATAAGGAATATATCTTCATGGCAGACCTTGCACTTAAATCTAATGCGGTGGAACCAGTGCGGAAATACCACAGGCGGCATACCTGCCTGCTCTGCGTACCTGTTCAGGGTAAGGTCCGCATATTCGGCCTGAGTTGGTGTGATTTCAGCAAAGCCAAAGAGACCAACAACGAAGGCAAGAACGAGAGTACTGACTATAACTATCTTTTTCATCGGTTACCACTCCTTTTCTAAATTTCAAATCCGAATTTGAAATGACTTGTTCTCGTCAGGGTGTAAAGGTAGTTACCATATAAAGCGGATGTTTGTCAATAAAAATATTACAAAATTAAGATTTTTTTTATAAAATTGTAAAAAGATGGGATTTCGAGCCTATCTTCTGCCTGCCAAAGCCTCAAGTCTTGCCACCCGTTCCTCTATCGGGGGATGTGTGGAAAACAGAGATAACATACCCGAACCTGAGAGTGGACTGACTATAAACATATGTGCAGTAGCAGGATTGGCATTCATTGGAGCACGGCATGTACCAGCATGAAGTTTCTTTAAAGCACCTGCAAGCGAAAGGGGGTTGCCGCATATCGCAGCGCCGCCTTCATCTGCCCGATACTCACGGGAGCGTGAAATGGCCATCTGGATTAACATGGCAGCTATAGGCGCAAGTATCATTACGGCAATCGCAACAACAGAGCCCAGAGGATTCCGGTCATTATCATCCCTCCGGCCCCCTCCGAACATAAGACCCCATGAAGCCAGATGGGTAATATAGCTGATGGCTCCGGCAATAGTTGCTGCTACCGTACTTATAAGGATGTCGCGATTTTTGATGTGGGCCAGTTCATGGCCGACTACACCGGCCAGCTCATCCCTCGTAAGGAGGCTTAAAATACCTGTTGTAACCGCCACTGCAGCGTGCTCCGGATTTCTGCCTGTTGCAAAGGCATTAGGCGCAGGGTTGTCCATGACATAGACCTTTGGCATAGGCAGGCTTGCCCTCATCGTGAGCTCGCGGACAATGCCGAACAACTCAGGGAACTCCTTTTCTGTGACCTGCCTTGCCCTGTACATGGCAAGGACTATCTTGTCGCTGAACCAGTATGCGCCAATGTTCATCACACCTGCCATCACAAGTGCCATGGTAGCGCCATTTTGTCCTCCCAGAATAGAGCCTATAAATATAAACAGGACAGAAAGTGCCGCCAGGAAAAGTGTTGTTTTCAATGTATTGATATTCACTTATCTTACCTCCGGTTATTAATATCAGATTCTTATTATAAGCATCAACTGTGATACAGTCAAATTCCCTTTAAAATTGCACCCTTCTCAACATTGTGTCCCCTCAGATACTCCCCTGCCGGCATCCGCTTCTTACCCTCTGCCTGCAGCTCTGTAATCTTCAATGCCCGGTCCCCAGTCACAATTACAATACCCTGAGGGCCGGCCTCTATGATCTCTCCATTCACAGATGACTGTACATGTCTGTCCACTATATCAGCCTTCCACACCCCCCATCTCTTCCCATTATAAAAAGTAAATGCCCCCGGCCACGGGTCAAATGCCCGTATCCTGTTATAGATATTTTCTGCACTGTCCTTCCAATCTATAAGACCTTCTTCTTTCCTGATAATGGGGGCATATGAAGCCTTGTCGTGCTCCTGTGGCACAGGAACGACTTCCCCCCTGTCCAGGCCATCAAGTGTCCTTATGAGAAGGCCAGGGCCTGTCTTTGTCATCTTTATGCCAAGACTGCCTGATGTATCACACCTGTCTATTTCGATTCTTTCCTGCAGTAATATATCCCCGGCATCAAGTTCCGGGAACATCACCATTGTCGTTACCCCTGTGAAACTCCGCCCATCCATTATCGCACGCTGGATAGGAGATGCACCCCGGTATTCCGGCAGGAGGGACGCATGAACATTGACAGGGTTCTTTTTCGGTATCTGTAAAATTTCCAGGGGTATTATCCTGCCGTAGGCAACTACGACTATATAATCAGGAGAAGAAGCTCTTATTGCCTCAGAAAAGGAACTGTCAGACAGTTTTTTAGGTTGAAGGACAGGGATACCATGCGATAAAGCAAACTCCTTAACAGGAGATGCAACAAGTTTTTGACCTCTCCCTTTTTGCTTATCGGTCTGGGTCACTGCATATACTACGTCACGCCCGCTTTTAATGATTGCATCGAGAAAGGGGACGCTGAGGGATGGGGTCCCCATAAATACGACCCTGGATATCATGCCAGACTTAAAACCTTCCTGACATTTCAGCCTTAGCCTGCCGGTCCCGCTTCTTCATCTTACGAAGGAACAGGCCTCTTTTAAGACTGCTCAGACGGTCTATAAACAAAACGCCATTCAGGTGGTCTATCTCATGCTGAAAAACCCGTGCAAGGATCCCCTCTGCAGTAATTTCTATATTATTTCCGTCCTTATCATACCCTTGTACCTTTACCTTCTCTGCCCTGATAACATAGTCCCTGTAATCCGGAACACTAAGACAACCTTCTTCACCTTTGACCTCACCATCTTCGTATATTATCTCAGGATTTATGAACACAGTATAATTTTTTACAGGACTATCAGAGGAGAGGTCGGCATCATAAATAAACAGACTTTCCGATGCCCCAACCTGGACAGCAGCAAGGCCAAGTCCAGGCACTGCATCGAGCGTATCCATCATGTCCTGAATAAGCCTCTTCAAATTATCATCCCATTTCTCCACCCGCCTGCTCTTTTGGCGGAGAAACGGGTCAGGGTATTCTATAATCCTGCGGACTGACATACCAGCGGTCTCCTATACTTCACTCTAACACCTGATACCTTAAAAATCAAGCGGATGCAGGTAATTCGGTAATTCGGGGGACACCATACTTAATTCGATCTCCGGACATTTCTAAGGCCTGGCATCTTTCAGAAATCGTTGGGAAGTATTGCTCATTAATTATAAAAACTCTACATGATTAACCATATCATCTGGGCTGAGAATATCGAAGATAAGCATCAAACCACGAATTATATGACTGACAGGTGCCTGTTGAGGTGCATAAACAATTCCCTGATGAGGAAACCCCTCAGAATGGAGGCGAAGGAAGTCAGCATCCTGGGTGAACATGACACGACCAGCCCCGGCTGCATATTTCAGATGCTCCTTATCGCTAACCGACAGAAGCCCTGCTTCCTGGGTGGTTAATACATCTACTCCCCGACGCAGCAACCCCTGAGAGACCGTATTGGAAACATGTTCATCCATGTAGAACTTAATGGGATTAGTCACCCGTTTTGTCTTTCAATTTGGAGCGTATTTGACGGCGCAATCCGGCAACAAATTCTTCATCGGCCTGTATGGCTTCATCTATTTCCCTGCGGTTGTCATAATAATATGTCAATGCAGCGTATATATCTGATAATGTGAGGCCATATCCAGAAGCAATTTCATCTGCACTTTTCCCTATACGTTCGTGCCAAATAACTATATCCTGAACTGTAATACGATGACCTGCAATGTGAGGCTTGCCTCCCGCAACTCCCGAAGTTACCTCAATATGTTGCATTAAAGCATCTTTCATTATGTCCTCCTCTTTTAAAGTATCTTACATCAGCGCTTTCATTTTATCAAAAGATTTTCAAGGGAGAGTTAATTCCGAGGACACCATACCTAATTCACTTTCAGGCTTTTCTACGAGGACGCTGTCAACTGCACATTAGGTAGAGTTAAATCCAGAAAGAACCGGGCTTGTCTTTGAAGCGGAAAAGTACCCATGAAGCAGGACATTTGCACATTTTTCAGGTAAGGATAATGACCTGGTGAAGATCAAACCTCTTACAGAAATCGTTGGGGAGTGGCGGAAGTTTATATCTGGAGGGCGACATTCATTGAAGACCTGGAAAAGAAATTGAAAATATAAATAACTGAGTATGGTGTCCATAGAACGTAGAACTCACCGCTCAAGGGGATATACCCCAACATATCCATTCCTGTTATTACATTTACTTATTCTTTAATTAATGGCAATATATCTGAACATAAGAGGGCTGTCAAACAACTAATAAAACAATGTAAAAAGAGATAAAGCAACTGTTCCATTACTATGTCTGTTGTATATCATCTGAAATTATCCAGGAAGAGTATAAAAGGGGCACGGTTTGCCTTGCTGCCGGGCGACCCTGGTCGAGTGCCTCTTATAGCATCTGCAATTGATAATGAGGGGTGCGTTGAGATCGCCTCTAACAGGGAGTTCAGGACGTGGCTTACCTACATGGATAGCCATCCGGTAGTTATAACATCCACAGGTATAGGCGGGCCTTCTGCTGCCATTGCCATCGAAGAGCTTGCGCAGCTCGGGATAAATACCTTCATACGGGTCGGAACAACAGGTGCGCTACAGCGCCACATCAAAGCCGGCGACGTGGTTATTACAACAGCATCTGTCAGAATGGACGGGACATCAGAACATTATGCTCCAATAGAATATCCTGCCGTCGCAAATTATGTGGTGCTCGATGCCCTCGTGCAGGCAGCGAACTCTTTGAAAATTCGATGTCACACAGGGATTACCGCATCTTCTGCAACCTTCTATCCCGGACAGGAACGTATGGATACCTTTTCCAAATATGTAATACGGGATCTTGCCGGAAGTAAAAAAGAGTGGGAACACCTTGGCGTATTAAACTATGAGATGGAATCAGCAACACTATTGACAATGTGTAATGCCCTCGGACTCAGGGCCGGCTGCGTTACCGGTGTGATCAGTGAGAGGTCACAGAAGGAAAAGATTGTTGAAGGGATGATCAAGACCGCAGAAGGGAATGCTATTGCGGTTGCTGTTGGGGCCGTTAAGCATCTACTAACCGGGATAAATCCCCCTTAGTCCCCCTTTACAAAGGGGGAAGAGGGGGGGACTTGAACAGGGATTTTCAGGTAAACCGTCATGAGCCCTTCGACTGTTCGGCACGCTCACAGCTCAGGGCTCACCAGGGTTTGTGAAAACGTCATTCCCGCGTAAGCGGGAATCCAGACCGGGGCTTGGTCCTGGATTCCACTTGCGTGGGAATGACGGGTACTTAGGAGTATTTTCGAGTAAACTACTTCTTTACGCCCAGCGTCGTCTCCCAGATATCAGCATGCCTTTCTTCATCAGAAAGTATCTGCTCCATCATAAGCCTGCTTGTGGGGTCGCCCAATTCATCAAAAAGTTTAATATGCGCCTTGTACTGCTTTATCGCTATATTCTCCCCTTCAAGGTCATCCTTCATCATCTTGACAAGGTCTCCGCCCTTCTTAATCACATCAGGAACCGTTGTCGGATCACCGCCAAGGTAATTAATCCTCTCTGCAATCATCTCCATGTGTTTCATCTCATCACGACTTATCTTTTCAAACAACTCAAGGACAGCAGGGCTGTCATATCCTTCACCTGTCCAATGATGATGCAAATACTGAAGTGTCGCTGCTATTTCCAACGCAAGGTCTTTATTCAACGCATCAATTATTTTCTTAGTGCTCATGGTACACCTCCTTATAGTTAATATATTAACTCAATAGCATCTTCTTTACAAATATTTCTTTTGCAAGCTCCCTGTCAAGGGCCAGATCAGTCTCGCCAATCCTTATCAAATAAGCAGGCTGCTTCTGATGTAGGCGCAGGGTCCCGCCAGGGACAATACCAAGAGAGCTTAAACGGTCAAGCCTTGCATGATATTTTGAGGAGATGAATACGATCCTTGCCTCATCTCCCAATGAAAGTTCAGTCAAAGGTACTACAAGCGGCTTCATCTCGTTGGAGAATTTCCTGCAGCACTCCCCCCTTGGGATTGGCTTTCCGTGCGGACATGTCGGCGGGTGCCCAAGGAAGGTGCAGATGCTGTCTACAACGACTTCGCTCAGGACATGGGTATGCTCAAGCTCACAGGCATGATCTTCAAGCTGCTTTTCTTCTATCTCAAAGACCTCTGATAGCAGCCGCTCCGCAAGCCTGTGCCTTCTGATGATATTTTCCGCACGTTTTTCACCCTCGGGTCTGAAGGAAATACTGCCATGGTCGGTTGAAATAAGGCCTTCGGACACGGCAAGCGTTAACACCTGCGAGACATTGGGGTCTTCAGACCTCTTTTTTACATTATCTAAATGAGATTCTCCCTCTTCTCTCAACATCCAGATGAGTTCGAGCACTTCATCTATCCTGTCCTCATCAAACCGGTCTCTTGACCTGTGATAGTCCATCATGCCACCTCTCCCGATAAATAGGGACAGCGACTATTTATTTTGAATCACGAAATAAATAGTCGCTGTCCCTATTTATCCTTACAGGTTAATACCGAGCAACCTGAAGCCAAAGTTTAGCACCCCTCCGACCAAAAATGCAAAGGGAAATATGAATGCCACAATGGCCAGGGCTGTTGCGATCCCGCGCTCTTTTATCATGACAAGGAAATTCGCCACGCAGGGGACGAACAGGGTAATGGTAACGAGGCTGACAACGACCTGATTAGGGTTAAGCAACCCATCCTTGGCAAGTGCAAAGAGGCCTGCAGCGCCGTAATCCCTCCTCAGAAATCCTATCAGGAATGCCTCTGTAGCCTTCGCCGGCAAACCAAGAAATCCGACAACTATTGGATTGGCTATTCTCTCAATTACCTCAAGCGCCCTGATCTTATGAAGGGTAAATAATATTAATGTCCCTACTATAAAAAGCGGCACCGCCTCTTTTAAGTACCACTCTATCCTTGAGAATGTCTTGAAAAAAATATTTGATAATACAGGGATGCGCAGCGGCGGTATGTCAAACACAAAATCAGAGCCTTCACCCTTTAGTATCTTTGAGGACAAAAATCCTACTATAAAAAGAATCAATATTACTGTAAATGCCCAGACAAATGTTGCTGCAAGAGAGACGCCTCCAAGCATACCGAGAATTACACCAAGCTGTGCGGAACATGGGACGCCAAGGGCAAGGAGGAGTGTTACAATCACCCTCTCTTTTTTTGTTTCCATGACCCTCGCAGTCAGTGTTGCCATAGTATCGCAGCCGAGTCCAAGCACCATTGGCAGGACTGCCTTTCCGTGCAGTCCCATAAGCTTGAAAATCCTGTGCACCATGACAGCAAGCCTCGGGAGGTAGCCGGAATCCTCAAGAATACCGAATGCTATGAAGAAGGTGCCGACAACCGGAAGTATGATTGCAACAGAATAGGTCAGCGCCATTGTAATTATCCCGTACTCGCCGACAAGGAGGTCTCTGAAGAATGCGTCAGGGATAAACCTGTCAGCAAGCAAGGTCATAAATGGATTTATATAATTGCCAAACAAGCCCTCTTCGAGAATTTCAACTAGCACCTGAGCGCCTAAAACACCAACAAACTCATACATCAGAAACAGGGCTATGAGAAGAACTGGTATACCCCAGACAGGGTGCATTGCCCATCTGCCGATGCTGACTGTTATACCGGAACTACCCTTCTCTTGCCTCGAAAGTACGTCCTCAGCGATCTTCTCTGCCTTTTTTAACCTTGCCTGGTTGACAACATATCCGAGAGGCTCATAAAACTTATCCTGCAGATTCCTGCGGACCTCATCAATCTTTTCGATGTCTGTCGGGCTGACATGCCTGTTGTTTAGCCAGGGTTTCAGGCTTAAATCACCTGCAAGCAGCATTAAGGCAACAGAACGTTTTGAAATCTTTGATTCCGGAAGGATTGCCTCAAGTTTTTTTATGCCATCCTCGATCAGATTCCCATAAAACATACCAATTGGAGAATATCTCTTTTCTGTGAGGGCTTCCCTCAGTTCTTTTATGCCCTTTCTCTGGACGCCAATTGCTGGAATAACTGTAATCCCTATTGTTTCCGAGAGTTTTTTTACATTTACATCAATACCGCGGCTGCTAGCCTCATCCCACATATTGAGGACAAGCAGAAAGGGAAGTCCCATCTCAGCCAGTTGAAGACTTATCTGGAGGCCGCGGACAAGGTTCTTTGCATCTGCGACCTGGACCACAAGCTTCAATACTTCATTAAGGAGGATGTCCCTCGTTACCACCTCATCCTCAGACATAGGGATGAGGGTGTTTACCCCAGGCGTATCGGTCACCGAAATATCATCGCCATTGACTTTAATTGCCCCTGAGGTAAGGGTAACAGTAGTACCGGGATAGTTGGAGACAGTTGCATACCTGCCTGTCAACAGCCCAAAAATTACACTTTTCCCTACATTGGGATTGCCGACTATGGCAATCTTGCCGCCGTTCTTCATATCTCCTGCCTTAGTCTCATGCATTATAGGAGCCTGTCTGAGTAACGACTTTTCAAACTATTATCTTTGATCGTGCTCACTATTATCTGATGGTAATAGAAAGAAGTTTCGCTGTGATGCCTTTAAGACTGTTTGTCTCTGCAAATATATATTTTGCCAATTGGAAATAACACCCGCCAGCCTTAACTCCGGGCGCTTACAGTAAATCCTGCACTGTAGAGTTTCAAAAGATTGTGCGCAGTACATATCAGAGACCATTCTCCTTTTACTTTTTCAAGACCGCGCAGCAGAAATTGTCGAAACCCTCTGGCGCCTTTTATTTGTCCAAATACAGGTTCAACTGTCTGCTTCCTCAGTTTGTATTTTCTACCCCCCTGTTTCGTCCTTAGTTTTCTTCTCATCCTGTCTATGACTGACAGACTGCATGGTATCCGCCCGCGTGGCGCCATCTCTGCTTTTTTATTATGTTTTTGTTTGTCCGGTGCTATAAATGCCTCAACTTCCTGATCCTTTAACCACTCAACATTCTCACTGCTAAAATATCCCGCATCCGCAGACACTTCTTTCGGCACTTCGTCCGTTAATTCCATTATCTTCCCGATCATCGGTTTGATATGGTTTTTATCTACCGATTTATTTGACACATCAGCAGCTACTATTACCTGTGATGACGCATCCACTGCCGCCTGAGCATTATA
>JADZCV010000015.1 GCA_020851375.1 Nitrospirota bacterium
AAACAGCAAAATCATGTCCATTAAACGCCGGGCTTGTGGCTATCGGAATAAGGAACATTTCAAGACGGCTATCTACTTTTTCTGTGGCGGTCTTGACCTATACCCACGCTAAACCCGGAAGGACCGAAATTGGAAATATGTATTTTGAAAGCCCTTACCCAATTTGCAATATAAAATAAGACAATTAAAACATCATTAAAAGTTACTATATTTTTATGATGAGGGAATAAAGAAGCATAAATAAAAGTACCACACAGAAATAATACTAAGGCAGGAAAAAGCCTGAGAATTCTACGCATGTAGAAATGTTTTATATTTATGCTGCCTTTGTTCTCATATTCTTTAATTAATAGTGATGTGATAAGAAAACCACTAAGTACAAAGAATATATCAACACCGATAAATCCCCCTCTTAGGTATTTTGGAGATGCATGAAATATCATGACTGCCAGGATGGCTATACCACGCAGTCCATCGAGACTTGGCAAATAAATATAGTTCTGCTGATGTTTTTTAGTTGCATTTGAATCAGGATTAGTTTGTGGAATCAACGGAGTTTCCTTCTGTAGAACCTTATTCTAATCAGAACCAAGGAGATATCGTGCGAGAAACCTGCCCCTTTGAGAGTATCCTTCCCATTCCAAATGATACCCGCCTGGATCTATAAGGGCCGGATTGTCCTTAATAAAATGATAATAATCAGGACCGGCTGAAACAGCCTTATTTGCTATCACGCGGTCAATTTCATCAAGGTAATTTATGGCATCATGTGGTTTATGAGAAGCATAATCAGGATAGGATACATAGATATTTTTAGCAGGGATACCGCAATCTAAAAGATTTTGAACGATCTTGCCAAGTTTTGCCTCAAACATTGCCTGAGGAATAGGGTGCGATACTTCATTTATCCCAAATAAAATATTTGCATGGGTCATACCATAGAGGGGGGCGTTACCGGGTACCTGATCTAAAGAAGTACACCGCTCTGAGATTTTTTCGGCTGACCATCTTCTGAGTGCCAGGAATGTATCATCAGCTCCCTTTCCTTAGTTTAGCACAAAAACCGTTTTCCCACCTTTAGCCATTTCATCAACAAAAGAAGGCATAGAGCCAGGGAAGTAACCACCATTGTAAGGATCCCTTTGTTCAAATGACAATCCGTTAGATGATTGTCTCCCTCCTGTACCTTCAGCCCCACCTGTAACTGCAGCCTGCGAATCAGCTAATGTTAAAATATCAGACAAACCACGGGAAACGGATGATGAGCCGCCATATGCGCCTGTAGTAGTTGAGTCACCGTAAAACCCCCATATCTGATCCACTATATAGAATTGGTTTGCAATATAAATATCTGTAGGTGACCCCCCTTCAATCGTTCTTGCTTCAATGGTATGAAGCCCTGATGATAGACCGCTTAGAACACCGGAATAGTTCAGATCAGATGTATCCGTGTCATCTACAAAAGTCCCCCCGTCAATAATAAATCTTACGCCGGTTATATTTGTATTTGTCGTTAAAGAGACAGAAGCGGTAATCGTTGTACTCTTCGTAAAGTAAGTAAATGTTTGTATATAGCCCGGATCAGGTGAGATCGTCAACGTTGCCGGAGGGAATAAATTATAAAGAGTCGCCCTGAGATTATTCCCATCAGCAGAATCAGCAGAATGGATTGCACTCGCCTGCACCCATCCAGCAAGCACCAAAAATAATGCAATCAGTAACCTCCTTAGTCCAGACTTTCTCACGGATCTATCCCCTGTAACTTAATTCCCTGGTTTTTTGACCCCTTATTATATGTTCCACATAAGCCATTTTCAAACATCTCGTCCTTCAGCAGGTTCTTTGTAAGAGGATCAATACACTTAAAAGACAAACCTCACCGGAAGATCTCTGCAAAGAAGACTTTCATGTCTTCCCATGATCGTTTGTCTGCACGCTCGTTGTAGGCTGCCCCTTTGGATGGGTCATTGCCGGCGTCGGTGACTGTAAAGCTGTGCACTGCCCCGCCATAGACATGTAACTGCCAGTCAACGCCTCCCTTCTTCATCTCATCTTCGAAGGCGGCGATGTGTTCCGCCGTTACAAATGGGTCGTCCCCTCCATGCAAGGCAAGTACCCTGGCTTTAATCTGTTTTGCATCTTCCGGAGTTGGCGTATCAAGGCCGCCATGGAAGCTAACTACACCTGCGATATCCGCACTGCTTCTGGCCAGTTCAAGCACCGTTGTCCCGCCAAAACAGTAACCTATTGCTGCGATACGTTTCGTGTCAGTCAGTTTGTGATTCTTTAAAACATCCAGGCCTGATGTTACCCTGGCACGCATCAGTTTTCTATCACTCTTGTAAATGGCTGCTATCTTAGATGCTTCATCGCCTGTCTGAGGTCTTACACCCTTGCCGTATATATCCGCGGCAAATGCTATGTAGCCCAGCTTTGCCAGTTCTTTGGTACGCCGTTCCGCATAAGGCCCTATCCCTTTCCATTCGGGGACGATGAGTATGCCCGGTCTTTTGCCGCTGATGGCGTCGTCGTAGGAAAGATAACCTTCCAGCACCGTGTCGCCCTGCTTGTATTCCACCACCTCTGACACCACTGCCGCATTGGCATTTAAAACAGAGGATAATCCTGCAATCAATGTAATGATTAATAACAGATATTTCATGATACCTCCTTAAATCAAAATTAAAGACCTGACCCTGTCATCCCGAGTTCTTCCGGCATGCACATGATTGGTGGATAAAATTCTTTTCAGTGACACTCAGACGATTCAACAGGTATTACTTAAGAGGAAGAAGATTCGTCCTCTTGTTGTTCCACTTCCTGGAGGGCCTGTTCTATGACTGGTCTGATTACTGGAACTCGGTCTTTGGCCACAAGCCACACTGTTCCTGTATCAACGCCAAGGTAGTCATGGATCAACTTGTCTCGCATACCATCCATCTCCTTCCATGGAACAGCAGGGTAACACAAACGGATATCGTCTGGAACATTTTTGGCTGCTTCGCCTATCACCTCAATCGAGCGCAGGACTGCATTCAGGGTCTTTTTATCAGTCTCGAATTGCTCCTGCGAAAGACCTTGGATGAACTCTTCAACATCCCGCATGTTCTGGAGAATGTCACGTAAGTAGAGTGAGATCTTACGGATCACGGAACAATTGCCTCCCTGAATATGATCTCTCTTAGTTCCTGGCGGACACTGCGCTTTGGCACAAGGTCAACTTTGACCTCCAGTATCTCGCTCAGATACTGTTCCGCTCCGACCAGTTCCAGAAGACTAATGGGGCGCAGGATTTCAACCAGCAGGTCCAAATCACTATCTCTTCCTGCATCTCCCCGGACTCGCGACCCAAATATTCCAACTATGGCTACGCCGTATTGTTCTGCCAGGAGGTCACGATGTTCTCTGAGAATCTTCCTTATTTCAGACAGTGTTTTCATCGGTTTACCATCAGCATTATCCATCACCAGATATGACATTGTCAATCTTACAGTGTCTGACTATGAAGTTTCGAACACTGAGTTTCGAACACTGAGAAAAAAACTGCGAAAAACTGAGAAAAACTTCTTGACAGAAGGGTATCCTTCCCTGATTTTATATTTTGGTAGGGATCATATAAGGAGGTGTACCATGAAACTTAGAAAGCATAACATTTTCCCCTTTTCGGCAAATATCATAATCTTGCTGGTTCTGTTCAGTTTGATCAGGGTTAATACCATTGAGGCTGAAATTATAAAAGACGGCTCTCAGAAACTCCTGGGGGCGGCATCAGAAGAACTGTGGGTTCCAATTACTTCTCTGGAGATCATCAACGAAGGCATTCTTCACCTGCAATATTTGGATCAATATTTTCCTACGGCATCAGGCCATGGGGACAGGGAGAAGCCTGAGGTTGCCGCCCCCGGAGAGGAGATTACTACAAGCTATCCCTATGGGTTCTATACGAATAGCGGAACCAGTTTTTCTGCTCCTCATGTGGCAGGAGGAGCAGCCCTGATCATGCAGCGTGATCTCACCCTTTTCTACTGGCCTGAGGCTATCAAGGCCATTCTCATGGCCTCAGCAGTACATAATATAGAAGGCGCCTCGCTTCTAAGTGAATTTGACGGGGCTGGCGGAATCTCACTTGACCTCGCTGACCATATAACCTTGAGAGGACCCTATGGATGGAGAATTTCAAATGTTCCACCGCAACCAGGATATTTCTTTGATAGTAACGGAAACCACAACTTCAACTTTGAGGCCACCGCTGGCCAAGTTGTACGTGCTGTCATTGTCTGGGCCGCAACCCCCACGTATGCTTATTACAATAACCAACCTGGTGTAGACTTGGATATGTATGTTTATAGACCGAGTGGTGCAGAGGTTGCCCGATCTGTAAGTTGGGATAATACCTATGAAATCGTTGAGTTTACGGCCCCCGAGACCGGTCTTTACCGTTTGCGTGTTTATAAACGTCGCTTCAATGATTCTTATACCTTCATTGGAGTTGCATGGTCTGGCTGTACTTCTGTTTGCTGGTGAGGTGTCCTTGTAGTTGCATGGAAGAATTAGGCAAGATATAATTTTTTATTACTATAGGAACACAATAGAGTGAAACGCTTGGGTTGGTTAGTAATCATTATGATCATCAGTGTTTTTCCTTCCGGATGCAGGGATGATCTCACCGATAGTTCATCGAGAAACAATCTCCCAGGGTGGGCTTCCATCGGTCTCGATGGGAAGTTTATTGAAACCCTCGTCATTACTCAAGATGCTCTCTATGCAGGCGTAGGTGATCCTGTCACCCTCACCCCGGGCGGTGTTTTTAAAAAAGGGCTTCCCAATGGAGAATGGGTTTCTCTCGGGCTATCTGATAAGATTGTGTGGTCCATTTACGTCCACCCCAAACTTTCACATATAATCTATACGGTAACCTCATCCACAGGCCCGGTGGAAGGTCTTAGGCTATACCGTTCTACAAACGGTGGGGAAACCTGGTCCCCAATCCAGATGGGGATGGAATGGACCTGGCAAATCACGGGAAGCCCTGTAGATCCCTTGCGGCTTTTTGCAGTAGGGGATCATCTTTATCGCTCGACAGACGGGGGAGAAAGTTGGGAGCCTATGCAGGAGTCATGGTATCTCAAAATCCACTCAGTCGATGTCCCGGTTCCAAGAACCCTTTATGCCGGAGGGGAGAACCCAGCCTTTCAACCAAAACTTCTCAAGTCCACAGATGATGGCAAGACATGGACAGACCTCTCCAATTTCAATGATGCCGGCATCATGGGGGATAACAATGTAATGTCCCTCGCGATTCATCCTGACGATCCTCAGATCCTTTACGCCGGGATGGAGGGTTCGCTGATTCGGTCAATGGATGGGGGCGCGACATGGGAAGGTCTCCTGTCACCTGGAGATACCGGTTTTGTCGGGGCCATCTTCGATCCCGACGATCCTGATCATATCTTTACAGGGGGATGGATACCGATGCCCTTGCCTTGGCGCCCGCGCTTTTTCGGGAGTACCGATGGAGGTCAGACCTGGCAGGAACAGGATCTCCCTTTTGATCGGGGTATCAGGGTCCTGGTCCATGATAAGACAAGGACCAATGTCCTCTATGCAGGGACCGCCGGTGCTGGTGTCTGGCGGTTGACCTACTGATTTTCATGCCGAACTGAGTATCGCGCTATAGCCTCCAACGCCAGTGTTACCGCTGCATGCGCCATCTACAGAAATGTCTACAACCGGTTTATCATCTTTTTTCATAATTACGCTATAATACATTTTCCCAATTATTAAGTCCAAGCCGCCCCTTTAGTTTGCCCCATTCCTTTCTCAGATACAGACTGTCATATATTGCCGGTGTCAATATAGCTGTAATCCTTTTTGATAATCCTTTTGTTGACAGCAAAATTCTATCCTGATAAATTAGCTTCTGTAAGCCTTAAAAAGTAAGGAGGAGACCTATGACGAAATGGTGGAATAAACCGAAGGGGTTGCGGGGGCGTATGCGTTTATGGACCATGTTAGCCGCTGGCATTACATTGAGTATAGCCGCTTTATCACCGTCCGCAGGTGCGGCTGGTAAGACGAAGGGGCATGACTATGTCATCTCAATCAACTACGAGCTTGGTATGCACTGTACCGGCTTTGATTTCTCCTACTGTTGTGTCCTGCCTCCGTATAACAGCATCCAGACACAGGTGATAAAACATGAACGTCTGGGTAATGGCAAGGAGAAACGCCCGGTATTGCTGGCAGCCGATCCCAAAAATCCTGAGATCCTTGTGGACGGCAACAAGCGCTACAAACTCCACTATGAACATGTGGACAACTCCTATTCCGAAGGGAATAAGATGGCCTACTGGAATGTGCCGTATGACATCAACGGCAACGGCAACCCGTATGAGGCAGGAGAAAACGTGGCAAATGCCTATTTCCGCCATCTGTATGTGTATGCAGACCTCGAGGGCTCTAATCCCAAACAGACGAGCCTGGATAAGGACAAACTTTTTGTTGGCACAGGGCCTCTGCAGATAAAGAACGATTCAGGCCCCACCAACCAGCCTGTGTCGAACGGTTTCCTGCGCTACTCAGGTGAGACCGGTACCATAGTGTTCACTAAAAGTCCAGTGCTGGATAACGTGCCGATCGTTCTGACCAACCCGGGCATATGGGAGGCACTCGGCCTGCCCCTTACGCCATTCAGCGACCATGATGCCTCCAAGGGGCTGATGAAACTGGAGGAAACTGATGTCCAACCGTACCAGGAGGCCCGTGTTACACTTGTGGATGCTGATACAGGACGTGCTGTCATTGACTCCACAGGTAAACCTGTCTCTTATACCGGCACCAATCCGATAGATGTGCCGAACTGCTACAACTGTCATTCCAATACCAATGCCAACGGCACCAAATTCACCAGGTATAAGGCTGAGATGGCATACTGGAAGTCAATCGGTTCATCCGACTGGTTCGCCAGGCTGAAAGGGACGGCGATCTCCATACTTGAGATACATGATGACAAGCACGGCACTGAATTCCTTAAAGGGTATAATGCGGCTGCCACCGGCAACCGCCTCGGCCGTCAGCCTGTTCTCTGTCAGGAGTGTCATGCGGACAATGTGATTGGCAAGCTGTCTTCGAAGACTATAGGAGATGTCCCGGGGGCTAAAGGGGAGAGCTCAAACCTCATCCCGCCGCTGACAGAGGCCATACATACAGCGCATCTGAAAGAGCGCCCGCTGCCGGATTCGCAGGGACGCACAGGTTCTTGTCAGGGTTGCCATCCGGCGCACCGCTTTGACCGCAACATGGATGGTTATCCGATTACGGCAGACGGTGAAAACACATTTGTCAAATCGGATAACCGTGACGCTGCGGGTGGCTGCTTTGTGGGGCGCGATGCACATTCCAATGCGAACATGCGTAAGGAGCTGGGAAAGACAGGCCCCAACCTGAACGCCATCGGGCAATATCTCGAAAAGAATGTAGTTTATGAAAATGGCAAGTACAGGGGGCTGTGGTGCACCAACTGCCACAACCAACTCAGCCGCGAACTGTATGAGCGGGACAATCTTAAAAAACCATTCACTCCATCCGGAGAAGAGACCCTCCGCGGCAAGTCGCTTGAGCAGATTGCTCAGGCCATTGGTGTAAGCAGGCAGGAACTCATTGACCGTTATATTGACCCCAAAGTCCCCCTCAAAGGCGAGGACAAGGACAGCGGCGTCTTGTTGACATGGGGCAAAAAAGGGACGAGGCTGATCCCCGGTATCGCTGTTATAGAGGTAGCGGATGGCAAACCTGTAGTCAGCAAGGATGAGGATGGTGACGTGAGTGTGCATATTCTGTCAGCTAATCCCAGTGACGCCGGCAAGTTCAAAAACGGGATCGCTGTTCCGTATGATGCGGCTACCAATGGTCATGACTACTGGCTCTCAGCAGGTTCTTCCCACTGTGCGGACTGCCATGCTGCCCCATTTGTAGAGGCCCAGGGCGGAGTTGCCTTTCCTATTAACCAGCCGGGCAAGTACTCACTGATGCGCTATTCCAAAGGACATTCGGGCCTTGCCTGTCAGGCGTGCCATGAATCCATACACGGACTCTATCCGGCAAATCCGAAGGTGGATCAGACTACCTATAACCAGGCTGGTATGATGAACACTGATGGCAGCCACGGCCCGGTGAAGTGCGCCTCATGTCACGAGGTTAACAGTGGGGGAGTTGCCAAACTTGCGGAAAATCGCAAGTACATGGACAAGAAGATCGGCACGGATTTCAAGGCGGCGGTAGCATATATACACGCCCATGCCCCTGACACAGGCGGGAAAATCCCTAAGAAAGAGAACGATTAATCTTGTACGGGCCTTGTAATGATCGGCCGGTGGTGAGATGCCGCCGGCCTTTTTTTTGTAAAGACCGTGACATCCTGCGAAACGCAATATTATGAAGAAATTGATTGGTTGTGTCCTGTTGGCGTCATTGTTAATGTCCAATCCGGCCCATGCCGGTGACACTATTGTTGCGCGTGTGGGTGACAGGATCATCACCATTGAGGACCTGCAAAAAACCGTCAACAGCACGCCATACGGCATCCCTGATGTCCGGCAAATACAACCGGATAAACGGGAGATAGTACTCGACATACTGCAGAAGATGATCTCAGCAGAGCTGCTGTACGACGAGGCCATCCGCCTTGATATTCCAAAGTCTGCCCTATTCAGGGCGGAATCACGGCGCTATCGCACCGGCCTCTTAGCCGGACTTTACAGGCAGAATCTGGCTCAGGAGGCCGTGGAAGTGGATGCTGCTGAGGTGGAGAGGCTGGCTGCGGAGAGGTCTGTTTCAGAAACCGAAGCCAGGGGCTTCCTGGCCAACCAGCATCGCAAAAAACGATTTACCGCAGAAAGTGAGCGGCTTTTTGACAGGTATGCCGTAAAGTATTCACAGGAAGTGGCGCAGAAGGACCCTGATGCCTTTTCAGACGACGATGTCCTGGTAACGGCATCAGCCTTTAAGATCACCTTCGGCGATATTAAACAGGCCCTGAATGAAACCGGCGGTACAAAAGCGAGGCTGATGGACATTTTAGCGCAAACTGTGGAGCAGGAACTATTTGCTGCCCGAGCCGTAGAACTTAAGCTGGATGCCGGAGTTGCCGCGGATATTGAAGCTTATGAGAAGTCACTGGCCGTTACGCTGTTGCGCGAACAACTGGAGCGGGAGAATGGGCCGCAACAGGAGGAAACAGATGAGTATATCAGGGGAAACGAATACCTCCTCTATAAGCCGCAGACCGCCCACGTACTGATGATTGTTACAGTTACAGAGAAGGAGGCAACCTCGATGAGGAGGCAGGCATTAGCCGGAGGGAATTTTTTCGAACTGGCTTCAAAACACTCGATAGCGCCGGATGCAAAGGTCAGGGCGGGCCGGATGGACCCCCTGATTATCGGAGAGCGGCCCTATACGGTGATAGACAAGGCATTATTGGCTCTTAAGCCCGGTGGCATCACCCACCCGATTCGGGGCGACAAGGGATTCAGTATTTTCAAACTGCTGGATATTACCCCAAGGGAACGACGCGAAGAACGCGAAGTAAGGGAAGATGCAGCACGGATCATCAGAGAGCAGAAAATGGCAGCCCACATTGCAGCCTTGCTTCAGACCACGAGAGTTGAGATATACCCTGTAGCCTCGTCTGATCAAAAATAAAGACCTGCCAGGAAAAGGCATGATATAATAAAGTTGTCATGCTATCTAAATCTGCAATAAAGGATTTAAAGGGTATCTCAGGCAATGACAATGTCCTTACTACTAAGGAAGACAGGCTATGCTATGCCTATGATGCAACAAATCAGCTATTCCTGCCTGATGCTGTAGTATTTCCCTCTAATACTGAAGAGGTTTCAAAGATAATCAGGCTTGCGAATCCGGAGAAATTTTGTGTTATCCCGAGAGGTGCAGGAACCGGTCTGTCAGGTGGGAGTGTGCCTGAGAAGGGTGGGGTTGTATTGTCCCTTGAAAGGATGAGAAGGATACTCAGGATTGATGCGCAGAATCTTATTACGATTGTGGAACCTGGTGTTGTGAATTTTGAGCTCCAGATGGAGCTTGGCAAATACCGTCTCTTTTTTCCACCAGAACCTACAAGCCTTAGATACTGCACAATCGGAGGAAATATCGCTGAATGTGCCGGCGGACCGAGGTCGGTCAAGTACGGGGTCACACGGGATTATGTCATAGGGCTTGAGGTGGTGCTTCCGACCGGTGAGCTAATGGAGACAGGGACTCAGACTGTGAGAGGTGTGACCGGCTATGACCTTACGCGGCTCATCGTTGGGTCTGAGGGGACCCTTGGCATAGTTACCAGGGCGGCCCTGAGAATCCTTCCCTTGCCGGATAAGGTCAGTACGATACTCGCAATCTTCAATGATGAGTGTGCAGCAGGAAGATCCGTTGCAGGGATCATGAACTCAGGAATCAAACCGTCTGCTGTTGAGTTTATGGACATGGCCTCAGTGAAATGTACAAGGGAAAGTGAGCGGTTTGATTTTAAGGAGGATAACAGGGCCGTATTGCTGATAGAACTCGATGGAGAGAGGGAGTCGTTGGAACGCAGGTGTGCGGCTGTTATTGATGTTTGCCTCAAAGAAAGGGCAGTAAAGGCTGAAATCGTACAGTCTAAAAATGAGGTAAAAGACCTATGGTGGATGAGGAGGGCGATATATCCATCCCTCGTTAAGATAAGGCCGCAGAAGATTGTCAATGATGTGGTCGTCCCGCTGAGTCTTGTCCCTGAACTACTGCAGGATGTAAGAAAGATAGAAAAAGAAAAAGGGGTCGTTATCACATGTTACGGTCACGCCGGAGAGGGAAACATACACGTCAATGTCATGATGGATAAAAATGACATCGCTGAGACTGGAAGGGTAAAGGAAGCGGTTGATGATATAATAGATCTCACACTAAGGCTTGGCGGTTCGGTCTCAGGCGGGCATGGGATAGGTATGACAAAGAGGACTTATGCAGGCATGGAACTAAATCCGGTTGCGGTAGATGTTATGAAGAAGATCAAGGGAGTGCTTGATCCAAACGGCATCTTAAATCCCGGGAAGAAAATATAGGGGCGTTTTCAGGTGAGCCGTCATGAGCCCTTCGACTGTTCGACACGCTCTCAGCTCAGGGCTCACAAATGGTCATGAAAATGTCATTCCCGCGTAAGCGGGAATCCAGACCGGGGGCCTGGTTCTGGATTCCCACTTGTGTGGGAATGACGGGTGAAAAATCCTGCGGGGACAGGTTCTGTGGGAATGACGGGTACACAGGTGCATTTTCAGGTGAAACGTCATGAGCCCTGCGACCGTTCGGCACGCTCACAGCTCAGGGCTCACCAAGGTTCATGAAAACGTCATTCCAGCGTAAGCGGGAATCCAGACCGGGGCCTGATTCTGGATTCCCACTTGCGTGGGAATGACGGGTGAAAAATCCTGCGGGGACAGGTTCCGTGGGAATGACAGGTACTTAGGAGTATTTTCGAGTGAAGAAACTTGCTGATTACATTCCGGAACTTGCAATGTGTGTCCGTTGCGGCACGTGCAGGAGCACTTGTCCTACGGTTCTCACCCTTGGTCGAGAAACCGCCAGCGCCCGGGGCAAACTGTCTCTTATAGATGCATATATAAACGGTGAGATAGGCTTATCAGATACATTTGTAAAGCATATTTCAGAGTGTCTGCTATGCGGGGCCTGCAGGCAGAGTTGTCCAAATAAAATTCCAGTGCCTGACATCATTATGGCTGCAAGGGCAGAAGTCATAAATGACAGGGGCCTGCCGCTTATCACTTCGGCAATCATGAAGGGGTTGAGAGAGCCGGATGGATTTGTGGGGAAGACGCTAAAACTTGCATCATTTGCCCAGCGTGTTTTTTTTAAAGATGCACCTTCTGCCGGAGGGGTGCAGAGCAGGCTGCCCCTTCCATATATCCAGGATGAGAGGCTCGTCCCGCCTCTTGCTAAACGGTTTTTTATGGACATGGTGGGTCAAGGGCGGGAGACAGGGACATGTGCAGAGCCGGCCTCTGCGACCGGCAGTAAGTTGTGGATGAAGTCCCATGTTACTGAAAATGTCATTCCCGCGAAAGCGGGAATCCATATCCATGGCTTAGCTCTGGATTCTCACTTACGTGGGAATGACAATTACACGGTAAATCTTTCAGATGAAAAGGCCATAAAGGTCGCCTTCTTTGCAGGTTGTCTCATCAATTACGTCATGCCGGATATCGGCCTGGCATCTCTTAAGGTGCTTGAAAAGGCCGGCGCTTCTGTAGTTGTCCCGCAAGGCCAGACCTGCTGCGGTATGCCTGCCCTCAGCATGGGGGACTTTGATGATGCGAGGGCCCTGGCGCTCAAGAACCTTGAGGTATTTGAGGCGTATGACCCCGATTTTATTACAACATCATGCGCAACATGCACGGATGGTCTTAAAAACAAGTTCAGGCAACTGCTTGAGGGCGAAGGCCCAGAGATGAAGAGGCGGGTGGATGTCTTTTGCAGTAAGGTAAGGGACATTACAGACCTGCTGGTTAATGAGTTGAAACTACCCGCAGTATTGTCAGACCTGAAAAGATCGAAAGATAGTGCTGTTGTTACCTACCATGATCCGTGCCACCTGCGGAGGGGGCTGGGTATAAAAGACGAGCCGCGTGAGCTGATAGAAACAGCCGGTTTCAGGATAAAAGAGATGAAGCACCCATGCAGGTGCTGCGGCCTCGGCGGCAGCTTCAGCATTACGAACTATGAGCTTTCAACAGAGATAAACATGCTAAAGGCTGAGGATATCAATGATACCGGTGCGGAAATAGCGGCTACTGCATGTCCCGGCTGTATGGTGCAGATACGAGACGGATTGCACAGGACCGGTTCCAAGGCCAGGGTGAAGCATGTCATAGAGCTGCTGGCAGAACAGATAGGACAAACATAATAAATGCCTTCCATGCGCTTACTGTATTACCCATAGACTCTCCTTTTGTAACACCCACGTATGTCTTGCCTTTACGGTATATGCAGTTTAGCGGGGATGGCGAATCATGAAAACGCTTCTTTTCCATTAATCCGGCTTTTGGCGATCTCCGAGGTTGTGAACGATTTCGGCACCGATCAGGAAGATGGATACGGCATAGAATACCCACATCAGGAAGGTAATAAATGCTGAAATAGGGCCGTATATGGCTCCGAGTTCGTATAGTTTCAAAGCGACATAAAAGGTAAAGACATGTTTTGCTGTTTCAATGAAAATGGCTGTAAAGAGACCGCCCAGTAATGCGTGCCTGAATGATACTTTTTTCTTAGGAAGGAGTTTATACAGGGCAGTTATTGTCAGAATAATCAAAAATAGAGGGATGACAAAGGCTATGAGGAAGCCTGCTATCTTGTTTATTACCAGTCCTGGGAAAAACTGATCAAGAAGTTTTATCATGGAGATAGCTGATGTCGCTCCGAAGGAGATGAGAAGAAAGATAATCATTAGTGTCACGAGTGATATGGAAAGTAAGATAGATATCAGAAATGACCTTTTGACCTTAATTTTAAATATTATATTTAAAGCCCGTTCTACAGCGGAGTAAAGTTGGTAGGAAAATATTCCATATATAAAGAGAGTGAATAACCCAATCCTTTTAAAGGTAATAATCTTTCCCAATTCTTTTGTTATAGAGTAAGTAGCAGATGGAAATAAATTCAATAATTTTTTTAAAAAGAAGGCATACAATTCCATCTTTTCACCGAGGAAATAACCAAAGATTGCAATAATCAGGAAAGAGAATGGGATGATCGCCATTACAAAG
>JADZCV010000016.1 GCA_020851375.1 Nitrospirota bacterium
ACACCGGCAGCACATGGAGGTGGATTATATACGGATTGAGAAGAGACAAGGGCAACCATGATCGGCAGTGGATGTTACATCCCCTGCATCAGGGGATCAGGTCAGCGGTGTTATAACTATCACGGTTGGTGCCACAGACAACCAGTCCGGTATCTTTAGTGTCAGCCTTCTTGTGGACGGACAGTTAGAATCAACCACTTCATTGTTTCCTTACACCTTTGAACTTGATACACTGGCCATTGCTGCGGGGGTGCATACCCTAACGGCGAGGGCCACAGCTGGGGCAGGCAATCAGGCAGAGGAAAATATCAATGCAGATATCCTCCGTCAGTTTCAGTTGCAGATTACATCTCCTGCAGATGGCGCCACAGCGAATAAATCACCTCTGCTGGTTAAAGGAAGGGTGATTAACAATCTTCAGGAAGCAGGTGTGGTGGTAAACGGCGTGATAGCAAATGCCTATGGGAATGAGTTTGCAGGAGAGATATATCTACAGGAGGGGCTGAACACCATCACAGCAACTGTCACAGACGGTGCGGGGCTGGAGGTCAGCGCCTCAATCTCTGTGACCTTTGTGCCGGAAGTCTCCCCGCTCTCGCTGATCGCCATACCAACAAGCGGTACCCAGCCCTTGGATGTGACCCTGGAGGTTGAGACATCCATAACAAATCCCGTGGCAAACTACCAGTGGGACACCAATGGTGACGGCACAATTGATCAGAGCAGCCGAACACTGTCAACAATAACCATTGTTTATCAGACCCCTGGCATCTACATCCCGAAGATCATTGTTACAGATAGTCTCGGCAACCAGTATGAGAAAACCACGGTCATCACCATCCTCTCTGCTGCTAACATGGATGCACTTCTTCGAGCCAAGTGGGAGGGGATGAAGGGGGCGCTTATTGCAGGGGATATTGAAACCGCATTAACCTATTTTACAGAGAGGTCACAGGAGAAATACCGGATGGGTTTTGAACTCCTCTCGGGGCAGTTCTCCAATATTTTCAGTAGACCTGAGGAGTTTAGATTGGTTTCTATCATAGAAAATGAGGCAGCTTATGAAAATATTGTGGTTGAAGAAAGTGGTCAACGATATTCATATCCTGTGACATTCATAAAGGATCGGGAAGGTATATGGAAGATAAAGAGTTTTTAGAGGGATTAAGATGAAGGGGAGAATTCTCTTTGTATTGATATTCGTTGGATACTTTATAATCTGGACCACAGATTCTGCCTTTGCGGTGAGTATTGGTAGATATAAAATAGAAAAGGTTGACTTTGGCCCCTATCGGGGGAAGATTGTTGATGCGGAGATGAAGGAACCTATTGAGGGGGTTGTAGTGGTTGCAGAGTGGGGACGGAAGACGGCCGGAATCCTTGCTGCTGGGACAAAGTTTATGGATGCACAAGAGACGGTAACAGATAAGAATGGAGAGTTTTATATTCCTGGAATCTGGGTGTTTAATCCCTGGAGGCATATTGTGGCAGATGTTACATTGTATATCTATAAAAGTGGGTATACATATAAAGAGATGGGTCCTTTTAATAAATGGAATGAGGTAACCCCTGAGAAAATTAGAGAGAAATTTGATAGCGAAGTTATTGAAAAGGTAGACCCCAAGACAAGGGGAGAGGTGTTTGATAAATATGGAGGGGTTATTGATATTGTCAATGGGAAACCGGTGATTATTTTGAGGAGAATGACAATGGAAGAAAGACAACAGCACCCCCCCCCTTCTCCCTCTGCGCTTATACCCTTTGAAGAAATAAAAAAACTGAAATTGTACATAGAAGAGGTCAACAAAGAAGAAAAGGCTTTAGGTAAAGAAGGTCACTGATATGAAGAGGAGACTTAGCATGCTGAGAAAAATCAGACTATTTATTCCTGTTATTATTTTATATCTATTTTATTGTTCTATTAATGTCGCGGCGTGGGATGATGATCCGACTCATCAAGACTTGTCAGAGAAGGCTGCTGAACACTCTATATTAAGTCCTTTAAGAGGGGACTATTTGCAATATCTCGGATTTAAATAGAATCTAAAGGAAGGATTAGTTTTGAATGAGGAAAAGAAAAGAGTTGAGGAATGGATTAGTACTGGTGCGAAAGAGGAAGACGCTGCCACTCTGTGGACATTTTTAATGCAAACATCCCCTTACTATAATCACTATCATAACGCTCTGAAGACTGGGGATCAATGGAATCAGGCCGGATTGGATGATTATGTGGGCCTCGTCCATGTAACCGGGAAGTCCTCCATCCTCTGGGCTCTTGATATCGATGCCAACGATTGGAGTTGGTCCGATGTAAGAGCCTTCTATGGCCTTGCCTTGACCTCCTCAACAGAGACAGAACGTCAGGCCAACTTTGCAAAAACCTTTAAAGGATTGGGCCACCTGATGCATCTAATCCAGGATGCTGCCCAACCGGCCCATGTCAGAAATGATGCTCATCCATTAGATGGTCTTGAGGTATTAGAAGGATTAGAAACCTGGGCAAAAAAGAATCGGCTATTAGTGACCGGTATTGCCTCAAGTCCATCATTTCCAGGTATTTCATTAGCCACCTCTCTTGGCAGCTATCCGCCGATGACCCAGTTATGGGATACTGACTTATATACGGGTTCTAATCCTTCCACTTCTTTAACTCTCGGTCTTGTCGAGTATACCAACGCAAACTTTGCCAGCGATGACACCATATTCACCGAAAGTTTCCCTCCAGACCATCGGAAATATTTTCCCTATCCAAGAAAAGCAAGCATGGAATTATATGAACAAGATAATTCAGGTAATGGTGATTTAAGAAATTATTTCAGAAAAATCTATGATGGGGAGACCGTAGAGCATTTTGCTGTAGCAGGCCGTCTTTACAAATACTTTGGTGAATGGCCGGAGGTTCAAAGGAATTTTGTTAGCCTTGATAATCAATGCCATAAGGATTATGCGGAGAAACTGATCCCTCGTGCCGTAGGGTACTCCGCAGCGTTAATAGACTACTTTTTCCGTGGGGAATTAGACTTTGTAGTAGATGAAGGTGATAAAACGGATGGGGCCAAAGGGATAAGGGTCTATAATCTATCGGATGAAGAGATGGCAGGAACTTTTAGTCTCTATTACGACACGGCAGATGGGAACAGACATCCCCTGGGCTCGTGGGAACTCCTTATTGCACCCCAGGGAATAAGCCCAACACTCAGTTTCATCTTCCCTGGAAATAATATAGAAGAACACCGGTATATCCTGGTCTTCAGGGGCATGATGGGGATGGAGCAAGGCGCTGTGGCCGGGTATATCCATGGCGGTGGGTGGCGGGAGGAGTGGGATGCCGGTTTACATGATAATCACAACTGGGTTTATAGTGAGACGGATTTGGCAGGCCAGAACCCAAACAATGGAGTAACTATTAATGAGATTGTAAACGGAAGGCTTGTCAAAGAGAATATCAGATACGCCGGTTCTGATATGGCCCGCCTCAATGAGGCCTACATTGGAGTGGCCGATGACTTCATCAACGGGACTTACTATCTTGGGGGGTATGCCATCCCGTATGATTTTACCGACCGGTTTCCGATAGAGGTGACCACTGATGCCCGGCTTAATCTCAAGATCGATGCCATGAGCATCAATGAGCAGATTCCGGCGCAATCCTGTGCAGTAACAGAATGGCCTACGGGAGATTATCAGGGGATAGTCTTTTATTTTCGCTTCGGTAATGACAGTACCCGCAAGATGGTCCTTACAACTTCAGGGCATGAGAGCCTTATCTGGCCCACCACGGTTATTCCTCTCGATGTGGACTATTCCGTCAAAATACATGACATGCTTTCTGCATGGGGTGGTATTACGGAGCCTGTATATTTGGATGGCATCAATATAGTCCAGAATATGTGGAACCTGTGTGACCCTTCCCAGGTAGAACACAGCCAGCACATGGAGGTGGATTATATACGGATTGAGAAGAGACAAGGGCAACCATGATTGGCAGTGGCCATTACCATTCATGGGCAAACACAGCGTTTTTTCGTATTAGGACTGTCTAAAAACTGTGCTGAAGTAAGGAAAAAGCTGTTTTTACCTGGACATATTTTACTTGACAATCCCTGCAAACTACGCCAACATACTATCCATACAGAGTTTACACCACGAATTTCCATCTATCAGGCTATTATAATAGCTGAACTCAAACCCAATGATGGAGAAAAACCATGCCAAAGAAATCCTTCCTAATCCTTATCCTTTTGTTTTTGATGCCTCTTTTTACGATGGTTGCACCTGTCGGCGCACTGGTCGTCTCCTCTGACCCTTTTGATGCAACAGATCGTTATTCCATTCTTCTCCCAGCCTCTGACGGGAGCATAACCTATGCCCAGGCTAAGGTTAAAGCGCCTGAGAATATTGCTATAGGGCCGGGAGAGGTCTGGGCGCTTGTCAGGTATAAACTGCCTCCGGCAGAAGGTGGCAAGACCTTTTATTCTGCCGTATCTCAACCCCTCTCCATTCAGGGACTAAGCCAGTCTTCACCTGCCCTGATCAGTTTTGATTTCTCAGCAGACCCCATACCCCCTGCTGCCTTTTACCGGACACTTATGATCTACTATCAGGATGAGCCTTCAAACGAACCCCTGTTGATTGCGAAATATGCCCCCGAGCAACTACTC
>JADZCV010000017.1 GCA_020851375.1 Nitrospirota bacterium
ACTCCCTCAACGATGGCGGTATCAACAATAATTGGTTCGGTTCATATGTGCGGTATGTTTTCATGTCGTCTATTATATGGATTTTGTTGTCTTAGGTGAAGTAATTATTACTCGGACAGGCTCCTAGTGAAGCAGTTTTAGATTTTTATAGTGGGCAACCCTATCCATCGAATGTTCGTGTAAGCAAGGCAATCTTATCTATTAAATCCTCTGGTGGTTATGGTGATAGTCCCGATGTATTCCTTATCGGGGTTCCTGAGCTGAATGGAAATCCCTCTGATTTCTTGGGCGGTCATGATTATTTATCTTCGCCGGGATATTATTTTGGACCTTTTGGGGATGGGGATATTATTATAGACGTTACTGAGTTTATCTCATCTTCAATAATTGATGAGGGAAATTTAAAACATTTTAACCTTTTATTTATCTTAGCACCCATGTCTCTCGATCATGGTTTCAGGACTTATTCTTCGGCATCACTCAGGCTTAATCTCTCTAACGTGTCATCTGTACCCGAGCCTTCTTCAATCATTCTTTCAGGTGTAATGTTTGGGACATTGATCATCGGCAGACGCTTTTTAAGACGACCTATGAACTAATTATATTCATAGTCAGATCATAAGGATCCACAAGCTGAACTTCTATTGAGCTTATAACCTCATTCTGCTGTCTTATGCTCAGAAAAGCATACTCCTATTGTGAATGTGGGTTGGCGTGATACAGCGCAAGAGGCAATCCTTGGCGCGCAAGGAGTTGGTACGTGTAACTTACCGATGTAGAACAAGCAGTGGCGCATAAATAAATAGTCGCTGTCCCTATTTAACGACAGCGATAGCGAATATTTATTTCTGCATACAAACCTCTTGACTTTCCTGTATCCAGTCTTTATTGTGAAATTAAAATTTTGCATGGAGGTTGTTAAAAAATGGGTGTTATTTCCAAAGAAGACCTTATCAATAAAGCAGGAGATCTGAATGTCCTTCCTTTTGTGGCCAGGAAAGTGATTGAAACACTAAATGATGAAAACTGCACGATTGACAAACTCAGCGACATTATTGAAAAAGATCAGGCGATAGCAGCACGGATACTTAAAATATCCAACAGCGCATTGTATGGTCTGAGGCGTGAAGTTGCCAGTCTGCGTCAGGCGATAGTTCTCCTTGGATTAAGGACTATCAGAAGCCTGGTTCTTTCTATTTCCACCCGGGCGCTTCATAAGAATTTCGGTATGAAAGAGAAGATTTTATGGGATCATTCAGTTGGTGCTGCTATTGCCTCCAAAATGATTTCGGCGGGGCTGGAAGCCGAAGTTGGAGAATCTTCCTTCGTCGGCGGACTCATGCATGATTTCGGAAAGACTGTTATGAATAATGAATCTCCTGACGTTTTTGAAGAAGTAATGATGACGGTTTACAATGAGAATGATGAATCAATTTCTGCAGAAGAAGAGGTTTACGGCTTTAACCATGCGGAATTAGGGGCACGTGTAATCGAGAAATGGGGATTTAGTCCCCTGCTCGTCAGCATCCTGGAGAATCATCATTTAATAAATGTCAAACTTGAAGACATAAACAATCCGGTGGTTGCGAAAAGCGTGGCAGTAGTGAATCTTGCCGACCATATATGTAAATATTTGGGAATCGGATACAGGAATGCTGATGAATCTGTTAATCTGCATGAGCTACCTTCGTCAGTATTCCTCCGGTTTGGGAAGGATGCAGTGGACGGGTTGGCAGTTAATATTCTCCAGACGTATAATGTGGAAAAATCTGTTTTTGATTGAGTGGAGCTAAATGGCTAAATGGGGACAGCGACGATTTAGCGTACAGGCAAATCTCATGCTGCTATCCTAATCTCGAAAAGACAAATATTCATTTAAATATTAAATTTAATCAATAAGAGGAGGATAAGGCTATGAGAAAAATCCCGATGATCCTGTTGGCTGTAAGCACCACCCTTATTTTCGGAAGCCTGTCCTGGGCTGCGGAAGGAATGAAGCAGCAGGAATCCCAGGCGCAGTATTCTGCAGACAGCTCTGTTGAAACGGCAAAGGCAGTGTTGAAGTCGAAGGTCTATGTAGTGCCCGGTAAAGAAAGAAAAGAGCAGAAGATAGGGGACCGTGTCCAAATTACGATCAGGCGCTCAGATAAGGGTGTCATGTGGATGCTTATGCCGGAAGAGAAGATGTATATGGAGATGGGCATGAATCAAGGACAACAGCAAGGTTCCGACGCGGACATATCGAAATATAAAACCGAAAAAGCCGAAGAGGTGGGGAAAGAGGTAATTGGCGGACACGAGGCAACCAAGTACAAGGTGATTATGACGGGTGAAGATGGGAAAAAATTCGGCGGGTTCGTCTGGGTTGTCAATCCGGGGATTCAGGTCAAAATGGATGCTATTTCCCAGGACGGGGATTCAAGAGAGCGGATCAAAATGGAGCTCACGAATCTGGAGATCGGACAACAGGCCCCGGCGCTATTTGAGATTCCGGCTGACTACACTAAGATGGAGATGCCAGGCTTGCCAGGGATGGGGAAGGGTGGAATGAAGGGGTTATTCGACAAGGTGCCGGGGTTTGGCCGGTAGTTGAATAAGAGACAAGGAGGTCGTTATGAGAAGATACCTTGCAATTATCGTGGTTTTATGCGGCCTCTTGGCTGGTATGTCTCACAGGGTTGACGCCGACGGTGAGTGTACTCCTAACAAGCAGTTGAAGGAATCCTTCAATGAGGCGGTGGCAGCAGAAAAATCCGGCAATCTTGCCCTCGCATTTAGTTCTTACAATTTTGCGAAATGGGGGGCCGGATGTGAAGGTCCGAATCTCTCTTCGAAAGAGGCGCAGGAGGGATGGAAGCGGGTCGGTTATAGATTAGGCAAGGAGGCTGAAACGAAAGGGAATTTTTATTCGGAAGGAAGTTACACTCAAGGACCGAATTCCAATAATCCCTTTAGGGTTGTGTTGAAAGATGCCGGTGCATTTCAGTGGTATAGCCAGATCGGCGAGTCAGAAGCAGCGGATCGGGTGATGAGTCAGTATGTCCGCTCCAGGACTAAAGACATAGAGGCCTTCAGAATCGGTGTCGTTCATTATTTCCAGGGGTTTAACGGGGGTGTGAATAATGCCGAGGCCCTCCGGGATCTGGAGAAGCAGGCCAGGTCCAACCCTGGAGATAAAGCGTTGAAGGTAAAAATTGGCTATCTGAAGGAACTTGAAAATATCGCTCTCAGAAACATTGATGAAGAGTTGGTTCAGGAGGAAAAGGCTTTCAATAAAAAAGAGATGCCGTTTGAGCAGAAAAACAAACCCGTTATGGAATCCCGGGAACATTTGATCATTGCCCGCGACTGGTACAACCTGTTTGGCGACCTCAGACAAAACAAGGCTGTGGAGCGGGCTGAGAAAAGAGGGGATGCTTTATCGAAAGATGATAAGCCGCAATCTCTGGCCAATGCGAGGGATTATTACGGTTTTGCGGAAGACGGCGAAAAAGCCAGAAAAGTCATTGAGAAGGCAAATAGGTTAGGTGACGTACATGCGAAGAAAGGTAAGCGGTTAGTTAACCGCACCCCTCAGAATTTCATGTTAGTGATGATGTCACGATCCGCATACTGCGGCAACAGCGCTTTGTAATCTTTATCACTTTGAGCCACAGGCAGGTTGTTAAAGA
>JADZCV010000018.1 GCA_020851375.1 Nitrospirota bacterium
TCAGAAAATCCCGGGCTCGTAGGACCTTTTCAGGATGATGTCGCTCATGCAGTCGTGTTGACAAATCTTACACGGGCACTTACTTAACCGGCAAGGCAGGGCTCACAAAAATCATGGGGTATACAGGAGCATTTTCAGGTGAACCGTCATGAGCCCTTCGACTGTTCGTCCTTCGACCAGCTCAGGACTTATGGCATATAGCAGCACGGCTCAGGGCTCACAAGGGGTCATGAAAAACGTCATTCCCGCGTATGCGGGAATCCAGACCGGGGGCCTGATTCTGGATTCCCACTCCCCGCTTAAATCATGCGGGAACAGGTTCCGTGGGAATGACGGGTTTATAGGAGCATTTTCGGATGAAACATTCCGGCTGGATAAAAAGGTCTCCGATGCTTTCAGCGAGGTCACACTTTGCTGTAGCATCCTGCAAAGGGAAGATATATGTCTTCGGCGGCGGTGGCATCGGTTTTTCAAGCCTCAACAGCACAGAGATCTACGATCCAGAAAAAGATGTCTGGACTCAGGGTAAAGACATGCCGACAGTGCGCTCAGGCACAGTCGCCGCTGTAATGGATAACAAGATCTGCGTCATGGGCGGTGGACTTAAACTCCAGGACGGGCGGTTTCAGTTCTTCAGGACAGTTGAGATCTATGACCCTGAAAAAGATACATGGAGGACCGGCCCGGACATGCTCATGCCACATGATTATCCGGCATCAGCAGTATACAATAACCGCATCTATGTCATTGGCGGGCATCATCCTGATGCTACAAACGGAGGCCCCATGACAGACCCCGGTTTCGCATTTTCCGAATCATTTGCCCCTGGGGATGCCTTCTGGCAGGAGATTCCCCCAATGCCTACCCCCCGTTTTGCACTTGCATCTGCAGTAGCAGACAACAGGATTATCGTCATGGGCGGCGCAGGTTTGAGGCCAGAGGGATTCACAAATTATGACCTGATGGAATCTTATGACCCAGCTGTAAACAAATGGGGTAATTCAGGGATGAGACTCCCATGGCCTGCCGCAGGCCTGGGAGCCGTGGTTCATAACAGCAGGCTGTATGTCATTGGCGGAAACAGCGGCAGTAAGATAGAAGACCGCTTCGCATGCCTTGAACCAGGCCACAACAAATGGGAAGAGCTTGAACCGCTGAAAAAGGGAAGAATCGTGATGGGGATGGCAACTATCGGTGATACCGTCTATGTCATAGGCGGCCGGGGACCGGATGGCAAGACCCCGGTTTCTGATGTCTGTTCACTTGACATGCGATGACACCCAGTTATCAATAGAAACCGCAATCTCTTCAGGTATATCAGTAAACCTGACTCCATAACCAGGTTCGAGTTTGCCGGCTTTACTAAACCTCCGTGCCCATATCACCTCGCACTGGCATCTGACTTTGATATCTGTATCCGGTATCTGAAAAGATATATTGAATCTGTCGCCAGGGTTACGGGGATTGATGGATGCAACAAACAATCCTCCCCTGCTGATGTCTTTTGCATAACCAAATAAAGGCTTTAGCAGGGCATCTTCAGCCACCTTAAAGATTATTATGGGATCCCTTAAATATCTCCTCTTGTCCGGCGGTTTTTGCGGTATTTCAATCTCATCTATGTCATCCATGTAACCCTCCGAAAAGCATCCATTCAGGACAGCATATTATCTGAGGAAATCAAACAAATCAAGACATTTGTAGCTGTTGGCCCCTAAGAACTACTTTATAAGCAATTACATAAAACCGTTTGACTCATCAAATCCAATATGTTAAAAAATAACACGAAAGGAGAAATAAGGCTATGAAAAATGATATCGGTAAAAAAAATATGATATTCGGTTTTGCCTATTTTATCACAACCTTATTGCTTGGCATGTATCTCGCTGCAACGGCAATGGAGGCAGGGCCTAACATGGAAGAAGACCCCTTGCATGATTTGTTAGGGACAGCCCATGCTCATGGGAACTTAGAATCGTTCCTGAACATTGTGATTGGTTATCTGCTGTGCAAACTCGATATTTCATCAGGACTGGCTCAGACCGTCAGTATACTCCTTATTATAGGGGCTATCTTTCATTCCGGCATGCTCTATCTGACTGGTGTTGGTGTTGGCTTTGCCATCAATCTTGCTCCAATAGGGGCAATTTCACTTGTAATTACGATGGCCATGATGGTTTATGTAGTTGCCGTAGGCTTTAAAAAGCAAACGGGTTCTTATTGAGGCCGCTTAATTCCGGCTCTGATTCGAACCCTTTATATTGGACAAGGACCTTGAACACATTGCCCATCCTGCCGGGCATAATAAGGTTTTTAATCAGGAGTCTTGCATTTAAGGCATCTGCTTCCGTGGATGCCTTTGCACTTATTTCCTCAATGCTTTTCCCTATCCCCAATCCGAACAGGAAGTGCATCTGGTCCGTAAAACCTGCGGTCTTGAGCCCGCAACTTTCTCCTGTCATCATGAGATTAGTAAAATCAACATGACTTGTCATGTCCTGCTCACCGATGTTGACAAAAGGGTCCTCAACTGTTCTGTGCTTATGATAGCAAAGAAGAGTCCCCTTACCCCGGTCAGGGGCATATAGTTCTTCTGCAGGGTAACCATAATCAATAGTTATTACAAATCCCTTTTTTAGCGCCCCGGCCACCCACCTCATCCATTCTACTGCTTGAAGATTTACCTCAGCCCGTTGTCCTTCAACAAGCTCTATCCCCAGTCCGGCAAGGTAGCCTTCAAGCTCCGGAGATGACGGGACATCGAGAGTCTCTGTAAAGGCCTCCCCCTTAAGGCCTACATATACCTCCCTCAATTTATCATCTCTCATTTCTACAATATGAACAGGAAATGCGTCTACCAGCTCATTGGACAGGAAACAGCCGGTAATACCTTTATTGAAAATTGGGTCTGAGGTGTCAGTCCAGATTACTTTATTTACATCAGAAGGTTCTGTCCCGGGCTGTTTGCTTCGCAGGCGCTCTTTCTGGATCTTTCGTAAAGAGGCACTCTCTTCTATAATAATATATTGGATTATCCGGTAAAAAGAAGGGAATTTATCCCGGGCAGCGTTTAGGATATCGTAACAGAGGGTGCCATCACCTGCGCCCATTTCGACAATGTAAAACTCATCGCCGCCTGTAAGGCGCCACATCTCGTTAATCTGCCTGCAGATTGATTCGCCAAAAACAGGATGGACTGATGTTGATGTGAAGTAGTCCCCTGACTTGCCTATCTTGACCCTTTCGGAGGCATAGTAACCGAGTTCAGGATAATAAAGGGCAACTTCCATGAACTCTGCGAATGGGATCTTCCCGCGTGATAAAATCCGCGCCCTTAGTATATCTCGCAGGTCTCTGCCATTTTCCACAGGTGCATTTTATACTATACACCGGGGCAGCACAACAGCCCTGTGAGAACGCAGTACAAAGACATCAATTGCGTTCGTATCAGCTGAGATAAGAAACTGTTACAGCCATGGCCAGATAAGCAACAAATAAGCCGGTTGATATTAATGCGTAAATTTTGAAATCGGTAACCACTCTAATCACCTCCCTTTCATCCTTGATTTTTAATAACATTATATAAATCGAAAATTAAATGAAGATTAAAGGGAGCAAATCCAGTTGACAGTAAAAAATCATCCTGTTAACGTAAGTTAATGCAGGCAAACCCTGGCATTCACCACGGTTAGGACAAAAAATGAATAGAATTGCGATCATCGGCGCAGGGAGGGGCGGGACTGCCCTCATCCATATTTTCAATGAGGACCCGCTTGTAAAAATCCTCAAGATAGCAGACGAGAATCTTACCGCACCGGGTATAAAACTCGCCAGAAAATCAGGGATCCCAACGACAAGGGACTTTCGAAAACTGCTGACACTAAAAAATCTTAACACACTCATAGATGTAACAGGAAGCCCTCAGGTTGAGCGCGAGATCAAGCGGCTTCAGCCTCCGGGCGTGGCAATCATAGGCGGTCTTGAGGCCAAATTCATGTGGCAGCTCATCGAGGCCAGGATCAAGAGCCAGGAAGAACTGAAAAAGAACCTTGCAGAATACCGTGACCTCGTGAGGCTGTATCTGCGCGATGCCAGGCACGCAGTGATGGAGGAACGGACGAGGATTGCACTCGACCTGCATGACGGACTTGTCCAGACCCTCATAGGATTAAACTACAAGCTCGATCTCCTTGAGCAGATGTCGGAAGACGCGACGCCCGATATCCGGTCACTCGCGAATGAGGTCAGGAGTCAGCTCAAAAAGGTCATCGAAGAGGCAAGATACGTTGTATTCAACCTCAAGCCCATCTATTTTGAGAAGACAGACCTGATACCGGCCCTCCGCAGTTATCTGAAAAGTTATGAAAAACAGTCAGGGATTGCGACAAGTCTTAAGATTGTCGGGAGTGAAGCGCGTATTCCACCAAGGACAAAGGTGTTTCTGTTCCGTATTGTTCAGGAATCACTCTCCAATGTTAAGAGGCATGCTCATGCCAGACAGGTAAGGATCGGCATACGTGTGAAGGCAAGGGACCTTACAACCATCATACGTGATGATGGAATCGGATTCAGTCTGAAGGAGACGAGCAACGACGTTGATAAATGGACCTCCTTTGGTGTGCGTGGAATCGAGGAGCGGGCTAAGCTCCTGGGCGGACATGCCTTAATTATGTCATCGCCAGGACAGGGCACTACGATCCAGGTGACACTCCCGCTTGATATGAGTGAACCGTCATGAGCCCTTTGATTTTTCCGCACGCACACAACTCAGGGCTCACAAGGGGTCATGAAAACATCATTCCAGCATAAGCGGGAATCCAGACCGGGGCCTGGTTCTGGATTCCCGCTCCCCGCTTAAATCCTGCGGGGACATGTTTCGTGGGAATGACGGGAAAACAGGGGCGTTTTCAGGTACAGATGTACAATAAGATTTTAAATCAGGGCTGCGATGGCTGAACATTTGGTTGGCAAAATACGTCTCCTTATCGTGGATGATCATCAGGTTGTCAGAGAGGGGCTGTCTTCCATACTCACGACCAGGGGTGACATTGATGTGGTGGGTATGGCGCGGGATGGCAGTGAGGCAGTGGAGAAGGCGCGGCAGTTGTCTCCTGATGTCGTGCTGATGGACATCAGTATGCCTGGTATGAACGGGGTTGAGGCAACCAGGCAGATTAAGCAGGAAAACCCGCAGACCGGCATAGTAGTACTCAGCATGTACGCTGAAGAAGAGTACATATTTGATCTTATTCGGGCCGGAGCTACAGGATATCTCCTTAAAGATTCAGATTCCTCACAGATAGCCAATGCCATAAGAGCTGTATCGCGGGGGGAATCTATGATCCACCCTGTGGTAGTAAGCAAGATACTCTCTGAATTTACCCAGTTATCATATTCTCATAGCATGAAAGAGGAAAAGGGTGGGAAAAGAAAATATGACCTTTCTGACCGGGAGATCACTGTATTAAAGCTTGTGGCAGAAGGCAAGACAAATAAGGAGATCGCCAAAGACCTTCGTATCAGTGAAAAGACAGTAAAAAATCACACCCGCAGCATCTTCCACAAACTAAATGTTTCTGACCGTACACAGGCCGCCATCCAGGCCATTAAAGAGGGCCTGATTGACATCCGGTAGCCATCATCAGAAGGCGCTGCCTGCGACATCAGTAGGCCTAAAGACCTAATGCTTCCTCCTGAAATAGGTCTTAATCCCTTTCCCTGTTACCCTTCCGGTGGATTGACTGCAGTGATAACAGGATATTAAATAGTAAAGACGATTATTCTCTAAAAGACCAAAGAAGGAGAACACAATGAAAGTTGGAATCCCAAGGGAAATACTGGCAAATGAAAACAGGGTCGCCGCTGTACCCGATAGTGTAGGAAAGATGACCAAAGGCGGCATGGAGGTACTGGTAGAAGCAGGTGCCGGTATCGCCTCCTGCATATCTGACGAAGACTATGTAAAGGCCGGTGCAAAGATATTAACCAACACTGAAGAGCTCTTCAGCGAATCAGATGTAATACTGAAGGTTCAAAAGCCGCGTCTCAATGATAAGACCAAGAGACATGAGATAGATATGATGAAGGAAGGGGCTGTGCTGATTACATTCCTTCAGCCAACGGCGAATCTGGATGTTGTGCTGAAACTTGCTGAGAGAAAGATCAGCGCCTTCTCAATGGATGCGGTCCCGAGGATATCCAGGGCGCAGATGATGGATGCCTTAAGTTCCATGAGCACTGTCGCTGGATACAAGGCAGTGATCATGGCGGCAAATGCCATGAAGAAGCTGATCCCCATGCTCTCCACTGCAGCAGGCACCATTCACCCTGCTAAGGCCGTGATTATCGGCGCCGGTGTTGCAGGACTGCAGGCCATAGCGACTGCAAAACGGCTTGGCGCCGTTGTCACCGGATTTGACACGAGACCTGCAGCCGGAGAGCAGATACGGAGCCTCGGAGCCGAATTCGTCCCCATGGACGTCGCACACGATGCTGCAGAAGATGCCGGAGGTTATGCAAAGGAGCAGTCTCAGGAGTTCTATAAACAGGAGCAGGATATCATCAGAAGGCATTCAAAGGATGCAGATATCATTATTACTACGGCACTCATACCTGGAAAACCGGCCCCGACCCTCATCACAGAAGAGATGGTCAAAGAGATGAAGCCGGGGTCCGTCATCGTTGACCTGTCGGTAGAACAGGGGGGGAACTGCTCCCTGTCCGAGGCAGGAAACGATGTCGTAAAACATGGGGTCACGATCATCGGCACTGTGAATCTGCCAAGCACATTGCCTGTACATGCAAGTCAGCTCTACGCAAGGAATATACTCAACTTTCTATATCTACTCGCACCGGACAAGAAGGAGATTAAGATGGACCTCTCTGACGAGATAATCAAGGGGTCACTAATCACCCATAACGGAGAAATTGTCAGTCCCGTAGTAAAAGAGGCTGTCGACAAGGCAGACATATCTTATCCACGAGGGCCAGTCAGCAGGAGTCACTGGTAAAAGGAGGATTTAATGGAGATAACAACGTTACTTATAGGCCTGTACATCTTTATGCTCGCATCATTCGTGGGATATATGGTGATCACCGGCGTGCCGCCGCTGCTTCATACCCCGCTTATGGCTGCTACAAATGCCATCTCAGGCATCTCGCTGGTGGCATCGCTCGTTGTTGCAGGCGCGCATTATAACCAGCTATCAACCATACTTGGTTTTGTAGCCGTCACATGCGCCACAATCAACGTAGTGGGAGGTTTCTACATTAATGACCGCATGCTCAGGATGTTTAAGAGGGAGAAGAAGAAATGAACAACTATTATCTGCTTGAAGCCGCATACCTGATCGCATCGGCCCTCTTCATCCTCGGGTTAAAATTTCTGAGTTCTCCGGAGACCGCGAGACGCGGGATGTTCCTCGCAGAGATAGGCATGGCCATCGCCGTTATTGGAACGCTCCTCCATCATGAGATCATAAGCTATGAATGGATCATCGCAGGACTCGTAATAGGGTCCATCATAGGAATCCCGATGGGCCGGGTAAAGATGACGGCCATGCCCCAGCGAATAGCCCTCTCCCATGCCTTTGGCGCCCTTGCCGCCGCCCTTGTCGGTGTCTCTGAATATTACAGGCATGGAGGTCAGGTAGATAAGATCGTCATGGCCGCAATAGGATTTGAGGTCATGCTCGGCGCATTGACATTTACCGGCAGCTTGATCGCTTCAGGTAAACTGCATGAAACAATAAAGGGCTCATGGTCTTATAAAGGCCAGAATATAGTAACCTCCGTCCTTCTGGCCTCACTTGCAGGTATGTTGATTTATCTGATCATCTCACCTGCTAATCCGGAAATTTTCTATATTATGATTGCCGTATCCCTTCTATTCGGTGTTCAACTGGTCATGCCCATTGGCGCTGCTGACATGCCTGTGGTCATCTCAATCTTAAACTCCTATGCAGGTCTTGCGGCTGTGGCTACAGGATTTGTCATACAAAACAAGGTGCTCATCATTGCCGGTGCGCTTGATGGCTCATCAGGCCTCATCCTCTCCATCATCATGTGCAAGGCGATGAACCGCTCTGCAGCAAACGTATTTTTTGGCGGATTCGGCCAGACATCTGCAGCAACAACAGCACCGGCGCCTGCAGCAGTCAAGGCCGCTGCCCATGCACCGGCCGCATCAGCAAAGGCGTCTGCCGATGACGGAAAACCGGCAGTTAAAAAGGTTTCCCCGGAAGAGGCAGCGTATCTCTTCAGGGAGGCGAAGTCCGTTATCGTTGTCCCTGGATACGGTCTGGCTGCTGCCCAGGCACAGCATGCAGTAGGGGAACTTGCTGCAGTCCTTAAATCACTGGAGGTATCGGTCAAATATGCCATCCATCCTGTAGCAGGAAGGATGCCGGGTCATATGAACGTCCTTCTCGCTGAGGCAGGAGTACCCTATACAGACCTGATTGAGATGGAAGAGATCAATCCTGAATTCCCTCATACAGACATAGCCATCGTAATCGGCGCAAACGATATCACCAACCCTGCTGCCCGTCATGACAAGAACAGCCCTATCTACGGGATGCCGATACTCGACGTTGACAAGGCAAAGAGGGTAATCGTGTGCAAGAGGAGCATGAACCCGGGCTTTGCCGGGATAGACAACGAACTTTATCTGAATAAGAACACCTGGATGCTCTTTGGTGATGCAAAAGACTCGGTCACAAAGGTCGTCACCTCAATGAAAGACCCGAACCTGAAGGCTGTTGCCCCTGTATCCGTAACTGCAGAGGAACCTGTAGCAGAGGGACAGTCTCCGGTCAGGAAGGTATCAATAGATGAATCCATCACGCTGTTCAAAAACGCAAAATCCGTGATCATAGTCCCTGGATACGGGATGGCTGCAGCCCAGGCACAGCATGTTGTAGGTGAATTTACTGAATTGCTCAAGGCAAACAATACCAAAGTCCAATTTGCCATCCATCCTGTCGCAGGAAGGATGCCGGGTCATATGAACGTCCTTCTTGCAGAGGCAGGTGTGCCCTATACTGACCTGATTGAGATGGAAGAGATCAATCCCGATTTCCCTGAAACGGACATAGCCCTTGTCATCGGCGCAAACGACATCACCAATCCGGTTGCCCGCCACGACAAAAGCAGCCCAATCTACGGGATGCCGATACTGGATGTGGACAAGGCCAAGAGGGTGATAGTGTGCAAGAGGAGCATGAACCCGGGCTTTGCAGGTATAGATAACGAGCTATACATATTGCCAAACACCTACATGCTCTTCGGCGATGCAAAGGCAAGCATCTCAAAGCTGGCAGACGCCTTTAAGAGTGTTGCAGCATAGATGAAAATGTCATTCCCGCCTACGCGGGAATGATAGTGTCCCCACTCCTCCTATCACTATTGAACGGTTCATGCTGAATCCGGCTCAGCACAGGTTTCAGGACGACACTTGAATTTGATTTTCGACGGGATGCGGTCTGTCAATTGAGCGGCAAGAATCTCGATGGGATGAACCGCCTCAAGACCTGTCCCCTGACGTATCTGCATATTGCACTTGGGGCAGTCGCTTGCAGCAAGGTGCGGCAGGCCCTCCCTGATCCCCTGAAGCATCGGTGTCCCGATCGTCATCGAGAGTTCATAAGTCGCCTCAGTATATCCCATGGGCCCTGCCAGGCCGCAGCAGCCCCGGTCAATCACCTCAACCTTCAATGCAGGAATGAGCCGCAGGAGCTCTAACGACGGCATCCCCATACCCTGTGCCTTCAGATGACAGGATACGTGATAGGCCAGACGCTGGTTCAATGGCATAAACGGGAGTTTGATTTCGCCTTTTTCGTGAAGCATCAGTACATATTCCGTAACCTCATAGACATGCCCTGTGAGAAAGTCCGCATCAGGCCCAGTCCACCCGGGATAATCCTGCTTTATCATCAGACTGCAGGGGCTTGAAGTAACAACGATATCGTAGCCAGCCTCCACATATCTCCGCCAGACCTTCAGATTAGAGGCCATATTCCCCCTGGCATCGTCAGGAAACCCCTCGGAGAGCTGCGGCAGTCCACAACACCGTTGAAATGAGGTAACCACGTCTATACCACACGCCTGCAACACCTTCAAGGCCGCCATCCCCTCCTGAGGCCTGTGGTAATTGGTATAACATCCGCAAAAGTACAATACCCTGCGCAACGGCCTGTTTGACGCACCCATATCTATTTTCTGAGTAAAAGGCCCAATCAACGGCTGCAGAAATGAGCGTGAACGGAAGGTCAGGAAACAGAATGACGGGAGGAGGCGCTTCCTGTGGATCCCTGAAATCCTCTGAAGGAGGCTTCTAAAGGCACGGTTTGAGAAGAGGAGATTTACTGCCGGTGCAAACCACCCAAGGGCAAACTCTACCTGATCAACCCTTTGAAATATCGTCTTGATCCAGGAAGGACGTCCGCTCCTCATCAGGTATGCCTTGGCGCTGATCATGATGCGGGGAAGGTCATACTTAAACGGACAGGCGCTCTTGCAGAGTTTACAGTCGTAGCAAAGTACGATCAGCTCCTCAGAGGCCTTCTCAAGAAGGCCTGTGCGGCCATATTGCTCCTCTTCTTCCAGTATACCAAATGCCTTCGGAAAAAAAGGACAGTATGACTCACACTGACCGCAACTATAACAGCTCTCAATCTGCCCCCGGAACTTCTCAGGGTAAAGCCGGTCTCTTTCCATAAGGATATACTAATTCAGACCGGAGATGAGGTCAATGAGTCCATAAACCAGGGGATTTGACTTAATCGAAAAAGTGACATAATTTATGATACGAGACAGCGTTATGAAGATCCAGGTTGAATGCTATTCAGGATACAAGGGCGAAGAGATGCCGCGACGCCTCATTATTGGGGCACAGGTAATAGGTGTTGTCAAAGTCGTAGACCAGTGGCTCGCCCCTGATCACCGCTATTTCAAGGTAGAGGGTGACAACGGTAAGCGGTTAGTTAACCGCACCCCTCAGAATTTCATGTTAGTGATGATGTCACGATCCGCATACTGCGGCAACAGCGCTTTGTAATCTTTATCACTTTGAGCCACAGGCAGGTTGTTAAAGA